>CAKUCE010000054.1 GCA_934643535.1 uncultured Clostridia bacterium
GTATACGGTGGCTGGGTCTGAGGGCGCGGAAACTCCCGCCGCTAGAGAAGCCGATCTGTTTGTCAATATGGGCTGCGGGGTGGAAGAATATGGTATGCGCACCATTGGCTACAGCACTTCCATCCTGACACTGGTAATGCTTGGCGTGGAAATGGGACGCATGAATGGCAGGCTGTCGGCTGAACGGGAAAAAGCTTATGTTCAGATGGCACTGGATGCCGCAAAAAATATTCCTTCCGTTATTGAGAAGAGCCTGAGTTGGATGGATCGGGAGCGCCGCAAAATGCTTCGCTCGGACCTGCTGATGTTCACTGGCAGCGGCGCATTGGCGGGCGTGGCCATGGAAGCGTCTATCAAGGTATGGGAAACGCCGCAGATTTCCGCAGCGTATTATGAGCTGGAAGAGGGTCTGCACGCGCCCAATTACGGCTATTCTCAGCGCCACTGCGTCATTGTGCTGAACGATGGCGGCCCCGAAAGCGACAAAGCCGTATCGCTGAGCCGGTTTACAAAGTGTGAAATGAACAACGGCTTTATGATCGGCAAAAATACGGTGGATGAACATGACCTGACTTTTGAGCCTCAGGGCGGCGAACTGGCCTGTCTGGAATTTGCCGCCGCCGTTCAGGTGGCTGCTTACCGGCTGGCCGTGGATCAGGGTCGTGATCTGATCCATCGGGACGGCCATGGCAATATGAGCAAGTATTTCAGTTCTCATCGCGATGTGAAGCCGGAGGAACTGGCATAAGGCTTTCTTTCACCTGCAGCATGCCGTATTACGAATTTTGAAAGAAAGACAGTTCAGAGGGGCTTCGGCCCCTCTGATGTTATCCGGAAAGAAATGTGTTTTCCATAGAGAAAGGAGCTTTTATGAGTCAGCCGCATATTCGGGAGCGGTTTGAGAATTCTTCCCACCAGATCAAACCGCTGATGACCATGGCGATCCCGATCACCCTGCAGACACTGCTGAATTTTGCCATTAATCTGTTGGACTCCGTTATGTTGGGGCAACTGGGCGAAGTGCAGATTTCCGCCGCTTCGCTTGCGAACCAACCCTTTTTTGTGATGTCGATGGTGATTTATGGCATCGTCGGAGGCAGCAATGTAATGGTATCCCAGTTCTGGGGGAAAAAGGAACCGGATCAAATCAGCCGCGTGATGGGATATACCTACCGCATCGGCCTCTCCGTGGCGCTTCTGATGACGGTTCTTTGCTTGGCCATTCCCGGTCCGGTGCTGTCCATTTTCACACCGGACGCTGCTGTCATCGAGGCGGGCACGCCATATCTGCGCATCGTGGCGGCTTCTTATCTGTTTTATGCCGTCACTACCCTGACCAGCGGTATGCTGCGGGCGGTGCGCGATGTGAAAATTTCTTTGGTGCTGTCCATCATTTCTCTGCTTACTAATGGCATATTGAACTATCTGCTGATTTTTGGCAAGCTGGGATTACCCGCCCTGGGCATTATTGGTGCCGGTATTGCCACGCTGATCGCACGTCTGGTAGAGTTTGCTGTCATGATGTGCTATATGGCATTGAAGGAAAAGCGGATTCATCTGACATTGAAGCAGTTGAAAGTATTGGATCGTTCACTGGCCAAACGGTATATTTCCAATACCACTCCTGTGATTTGCAATGAGGTGTTCTGGTCTGCCGGTTCCACCGTACTGACAATGATCATGGGACATATGAGCACGGAATATGTAGCCGCTAACAGCATTTTTGGCGTAATTAACCAGCTTTCAGGTGCGTTGGCTCAGGGACTGTGCGCTGCGGGCGCAGTAATGATCGGCAATACCATTGGTACTGGAGATAAGCAGGAAGTATTGTCTCTGACTCGACTGCTTCAGGGAATTGGCATTCTGTCCGGCTTCCTGACCTCGGCGGTGATTTTGATCCTGCGGCCCATTATGTTGAACTTCTATGTGGTAAATGAAGTGACGCTCCGCTACACCAACGAAATCATTTATACTGGTGCGGTTGTGGCAATTTTCCGCACGGCGCAGTCCATGAATATGATGGGCATTCTTCGGGGCGGCGGAGACGCGAAGTTCGTGATGGTCAACGACGTGATTTTTCTGTGGGTGCTGGCCATTCCATTGGGCTATCTGGCAGGTCTGGTATGGCATCTGCCGGTGCCGGCTGTTTACTGTTTTCTCAATATTGAGCAGTTCTTTAAGTTCTTTACCAGCACGTTTCGGCTGCGCAACGACCGCTGGATTACCAATGTAACTGTGCAGCAAAAATAAGATCCGCGGGCGCAGCCAAAAAGCTGCGCCTTCGGTGCATCCATTGATTGGAGGGAAAAACATGAAGGATTTTATCAGTCAGTTGGAAACGCCCTGTCTTGTGATTGATATGGACATTGTCAGAGCAAATATTCGCCGGGTGCAGGAGAGCGCCGATCAGTACGGCTGTGCGCTGCGGCCTCATATCAAGACCCATAAAGTTCCTCTGTTTGCACGAATGCAGGTGGAAGCGGGCGCGAAGGGCATCACCTGTGCCAAGGTTTCCGAAGCAGAAGTGATGGCCGACGGGGGACTAGACGATATTTTCATTGCTTATCCTATGGTGGGAGCGTTTCGAATCCGCCGGGCCATTGCACTGTCTCGCCGGGTAAAGCGACTGATCCTGGCTGTGGACAGTCAGGAAGGCGCAGAAATGCTGAATCGGGCAGCATTGGAGGCAGGCGTCCGATTGGAAGTGCGCATGGAGATAGATACCGGCGCGGGACGAACCGGCATCTTGCAGGAAAAAAGTCTGGCGTTGGCACAAGCTGTTTCCCAGATGGAAGGACTGAAGCTGACAGGCATTTACACCTTTAAAGGACTGGTCTATCAGGAGAAGCCTTGTCAAGATGCGGCAATCGCGGCACGGGAAGAGGGGGAAATGATGGCGGCGATAGCCAAACTCCTTCGAAAAGCCGGTATTGCCATTCGGGATGTCAGCGCCGGTTCCACGCCTACAGGCTTAGCAGTAGCGGAAACGGGATTGGTAAACGAGATCCGCCCTGGTACATATATATTCAATGACGTGCTCTTGTGTGCGGAAAAGGCCGCCGTGCCGGAACAGATTGCGGGACGGATCTATGCTACGGTCGTCAGTACGCCGCGGGCCGATTACGCTGTGATTGACGGAGGTACAAAGACCTTCCCCTGTGATATTCCTATCGGCGTTCCACCGTACTATTTTCCCGGCTATGCTGTGGTGGAGGGGATGAAGCATCTGCATCTGGCCCGAATGAACGAAGAGCATGGCATTCTTGTGGCTGATAATGGTGAGACAGGTCTTCATGTGGGGCAGGTGATCTCACTGCTGCCGATCCATATCTGTACAGCGCTGAATATGCAAAACGAGATATACCTATTGGAAAATGGCGTTGTCCGTAAACAGCGGGTAGAAGCTCGGGGAATGCTGATATAAGAAAAATGGAAAACCCCCGCCGCAGGCCCTTTCCTGCAGCGGGGGTTCGTCCCTTTCCGGGGAAAATCTTACTTGATGATGTTCGTTCCCATGTAGGGCACCAGCACCTCGGGCACCGTGACCGTGCCGTCCTCGTTCTGGTAGTTTTCCAGAATGGCGGCAACCGTGCGGCCTACGGCCACGCCGCTGCCGTTCAGGGTGTGGACGAACTGAGGCTTGTCCTTGGGGGTCTCGCGGTAGCGGATGCTGGCGCGGCGGGCCTGGAAGTCCTCGCAGTCGGAGCAGCTGGAGATTTCCACATAACGGCCATAGGAGGGCATCCAGACTTCGATGTCATAGGTCTGGGCAGCGCTGAAGCCCAGATCGCCGGTGCACAGGTTCACCACGCGGTAGGGCAGACCCAGCAGCTGCAGCACCTTTTCGGCTTCGGCGGTCATGCTTTCCAGCTCGGCGTAGCTTTCTTCGGGCTTGGCGATCTTCACCATTTCCACCTTGTTGAACTGGTGCTGACGGATCAGACCGCGGGTGTCGCGGCCGGCGCTGCCGGCCTCTGCGCGGAAGCAGCTGGAATAGGCGCAGTGACGGATGGGCAGCTGCGCGCCGTCCAGAATCATGTCGCGGTACATGTTGGTGACGGGCACTTCGGCGGTGGGGATCAGGAAGGTGTCCTGATCGACCTTGTAGGCGTCGTCCTCAAACTTGGGCAGCTGGCCGGTGCCGGTCATGGTGGCGCGGGTGACCATGTAGGGCGGATAGACCTCGTCGTAGCCCGCGTCCACGTGGGTGTTCAGGAAGAAGTTGATGATGGAGCGCTCCAGCCGGGAACCCAGCCCGCGGTAGATGGTGAAGCGCGCGCCGGAGATCTTGGCGGCGGTATCAAAGTCCAGGATTTTCAGATCGGTGCCGATGTCCCAGTGGGCCTTGGGCTCCCAGCCGAACTGACGGGGCGTGCCCCAGCGGCGCACTTCCACGTTTTCGCTGTCGTCCTTGCCGATCGGCACACGGGGATTGGGAATATTGGGCACGCTCATCAGGAACTGCTGCATTTTCGCGTCCAGCTCGTTGATCTTCTCATCCAGCGCGTCGATCACGTCGCCCAGCTCCCGCATTTCCCGCATGATGGCGGCGGTCTCCTCCTCGCTGGCGCCGTTTTTCTTGGCCAGACCGATCTTCTTGGAGGTCTGATTGCGCAGGGCTTTCTTTTCCTCCACCTCGGCCATCAGGGCGCGGCGCTCTTCGTCTTCCTTAAGGAAGGTGTCCAGAGAGATGTCCTTATTGCGCGCCTTCAGCGCGTCGATCAATTCCTGGGGATTCTGTCGAATGCGTTTGATGTCCAGCATGGTTTGAATTCCTCCTGTCCGGATATAATGAAAACCGCCCCTCAAGACCTGCCGGTCTCAGGGACGGAGAGAAGCGTGCTCCGCGGTGCCACCCAGATTAAGGCAAAATGCCTTCCCTTTTTTGCGCTGTATCGGGCGCGCCCGCCCGGCTCGTCGCCGGCTGGCTCCCGTGATGGAAACGAAGCGCCCGCCGCAGCCTTGCACCGCCCGGCTGCTCTCTGGAGGCGGAAGCCCTTCGGGTTTCACGATCCTTGCCACGGCGCTCATTATACGCGCTTTTGAAGGTGTTGACAAGGGGGTTTTTCTTTTGAAGGAGGATCGGCGGCTGGACGCTGGGGGCAAAATGCCAAACTTTTTGGCAGCGCGCCCCGTTTGTCCATTGTTTCGCCGCTTCCGGGCGGCTAGAATGAAGGGGCTTGCCAAAGGAAACGACGGTTTTGCTTGCAATGCCGGTTTCATTCCTCTATAATGGAAAGTGGATGATTTCGGCAATCCGCCCGCGCCCGAAGGCCGGCTGGAGCGGCCGGAGGAAAACCAATGCAAAGGCACTACGACGAAGGAGGCACTATTTCATGGGTAAGGTATACGTATTCGACCATCCTCTGATCCAGCACAAGCTGAGCCTGATGCGGGACAAAAACACCGGCGCCAAGGAGTTCCGTGAGCTGCTGGAGGAAATCAGTATGCTGATGGTCTACGAGGTGACCCGCGATCTTTCCACGGAGGAAGCCGAAGTGGAAACTCCTATCTGCACGACCAAGACCCACGTTCTCAGCGGCAAGAAGGTCGGTATCGTTCCGATCCTGCGGGCCGGTCTGGGCATGGTGGACGGCGTGCTGAACCTGATCCCCGCGGCCAAGGTGGGTCACATCGGCCTGTATCGGGACCCGGAGACCCTGAACCCTGTGGAATACTACTGCAAGCTGCCTGACGACAGCCAGAACCGTGAGCTTCTGGTGCTGGATCCCATGCTGGCCACCGGCGGCAGCGCCTCCGCCGCCATCACGTTCCTGAAGCAGCGCGGCTGCCACAACATCCGTCTGGTCAACCTGATTGCCGCGCCCGAAGGCATCGCCCGGGTGCAGAAGGATCATCCCGATGTGAATATCTACGTGGCCGCCTGCGACGAAAAGCTCAACGAGCACGGCTACATCGTTCCCGGCCTGGGCGACGCCGGCGACCGTCTCTTCGGCACCAAGTAAGCCTTTGTTTCGACACGCTCCGCCCGTGCGGCGCAGCGCGTCCCCGATCTGATTTTCGGAAGGAGAAATGAGGAATGAGCCGCATCGACCCTACCGTCAAAAAAGAGACTGGCTATATCGCTGGCTGGGTGCTTCTGCTCAGCGCGGTGATGGAGCTGGTGTTCCTGCTGACCGGCCATATGGACTACACCGTCCCGCTGGGCAACCTGCTGGGAGGTGTTGCGGCCATCCTCAATTTCTTCCTGATGGGGTGGACCATTCAGCGGGCTGTGGGGCTGGACGAAAAGGCCGCCGCCGCCAAGCTGAAGCTGTCTCAACTGCTGCGGATGCTGATGCTGATCGTCATCTGCTGCCTGGGCATCGCGCTGGACTGCTTCCACACCGTGGCGGTGATCGTGCCCCTGTTCTTCCCCCGTATCGGAGTGGCGTTCCGTCCGCTGTTTGACAAAAAGGACGGTCAGGCCGCCTCCGAGGGGAAGGACGATGTGAAGATCGATTAAACGCAGAAGGGAAACCTTCCGCGTTGATCGTTCCTTTTCTTTACTTTATTAAGAAGGAAAAGGGAAGGAAAAATATCCGCAGGCAGAAGCGCGGCGAAAGCCGCCCGCTTCTGCTCATCATTACCAAAGCAAAGGAGGGATGATCCGAAATGAATCGAAAATCCGCGCGGTTTCGTGCGGTGGACGTTCTGCTGATCGCCATGATGATCCTGCCGCTGGTAGCGGGGATGGCGCTGAAGATCCTGACGACTCCAGCGTCGGAAGGGATCGAGATCAGCGGGGCGCGCATCTACTTTACCATTCCCATGCCGGTGCAGGATCTGCCCATTACCGAAAGTCAGGTGAACTCCTGGCTGGTGATGATCTCCATTCTGGGGCTGTGCCTGTATCTGGTTCACGGCGTCACCGTGAAGCCGGGCAGCAGGCGCCAGCTGGTGGCGGAATGGATCGTAGAAAAGACCAACGGTCTGGTTCGGGAAAACATGGGCAAGCGCTTCATGGGCTTCGCGCCCTTTGTGGCGGGCATCATGGCCCTGTCCGCGTTTTCCAGCCTGATGAGCCTGGTCGGACTCCGGCCCCCTACTTCCGACATGAACGTCGTGGCCGGATGGGCCATTCTGGTGTTCGTGCTCATTACCCACTACAAGCTCAAGGGAGGCCTTGGGCCGTATGTGAAGGGGTTCTTCGAGCCGGTACCGATCTTTGCGCCCTTTAACATCATCGGCGAATTTGCCACCCCCGTATCCATGTCGTTCCGTCATTACGGAAACGTGCTCTCCGGCGTGGTCATCTCCACGCTGGTGGCCTACGCGCTGCAGGGCCTTAGCAAGCTGCTGCTGGGCTGGCTGCCCGGCATCCTGGGAAGCTTCCCCCTGCTGCAGGTCGGCCTTCCGGCCATTCTATCGCTGTACTTCGATATTTTCAGCGGCCTGATGCAGGCGTTCATTTTCGCCATGCTGACCATGCTGTATATCGGTACCGCTGCCCCTGAGGAGGAATAACCCGGCGAACCCCTGAAAAAACAGGGAAGCCGTTTCTGTCCACACACGCTGCAAACAAGGAGGATTCTGTTATGGAACTCGCTATTGGTATCATTCTCGCCGGCTGCGCCATCGGCGCGGGTCTCGCTCTGATCGCCGGTATCGGCCCCGGTATTGGTGAAGGCAACGCCGTTGCCAAGGCCTGTGAAGCCATCGGCCGTCAGCCCGAGTGCAAGAGCGCCGTTACTTCTACCATGATCATGGGCTGCGCCATCGCCGAGACCACCGGTCTGTACGGCCTGGTCATCGGCATCCTGCTGATCTTCGTGGCCCCCAACCTGTTTGTGAATATTCTCCTGAAGGCCATTGGCTGACGGATCCCTGAATTGGAAAGGCAATAGTATATGAGCGTACAGTCATTGGACATCATTTCGGTGAACCTGTGGCAGATCCTCATTTCCCTTGCCAACCTGCTGATCATCTATCTGATCCTCAAAAAAGTGCTTTTCGCCAAGGTTCAGAGCGTGCTGGCCACCCGAAAGAATCAGGTGACCGAAATGTACGATCAGGCGGACAGAAGCCGCACCGACGCTGAAAGCATGAAGCAGGAATACGAGGGCAGACTGGCCGGGGCCAGGGACGAGGCGGACAAAATCGTCCGCAATGCTACCCAGACGGCCCAGCGCCGCGGCGACCAGATCGTTCAGGAAGCCAGCAGTCAGGCCAGCCATCTGAAGCAGAAGGCGGAGGAGGAAATCGCCCAGGAAAAGCGGCGGATGCTTACGGACGTGCGGGGAGAAATCTCCGATCTGGCCGTCAGCATCGCATCCAAGGTCGTGGAACGCGAGATCCGCAAGGAAGACCAGGATACCTTTGTGGATGAATTTATCAGGAACGTGGGTGACCGGCAGTGACGGAGCAGAGCAGAGAGTACGGCGAAGGCCTGTACGCCCTGTGCGCGGAGGAAGCGCTGTCCGGGGACGTGCTGGAGCAGCTGGACGTGCTGAACGACAGCTTCAAGGCTCAGCCCGATTACCTGCGGCTCCTGTCCAACATGTCTCTGGCCCGGGAGGAGCGGCTGGATATTCTGGACAGGACCCTGCGGGGACAGGTACACCCCTATGTGCTGAATTTTTGCAAGATCCTTCTGGAAAAGGGGCTCCTGCATGAATTCTCCGACTGCGCGAAGGCCTACCGGGCCCGTTATCTGCAGGATAACGGCATTGTGGAGGCCAGCGTCACCACCGCCGTCCCGCTGGACGACGGGCAGCGGAAAAAGCTCATGGAAAAACTGAGCGCCATGACCGGCAAACAGATTGTTTTGAAGGAACGGCTTGACCCGGCGGTGCTGGGCGGCGTTCGGCTGGAGATGGACGGCAAGCGCTACGATAATACCGTCCAGAGCCGCCTTACGGCCATCCATCGGGCCATCGGCGGTCAGGCCTGATAACAGGCGGTGAGACAATGCAGTTAAAACCCGAGGAAATTTCCAAGCTCATCAAAGAGCAGATCAAGCATTACGAAAATAAGATTTCGCAGGCGGATACCGGCACCGTCATCATGATCGGCGACGGCATCGCCCGGGCCTCCGGGCTGGACAAGTGCATGGCCAACGAGTTGCTGCGCTTCTCCAACGGCGAGTACGGCATGGCGCTGAACCTGGAGGAAAACTCCGTGGCCATCGTCATGCTGGGCAGCGACGAGGGCATCCGCGAGGGCGACGTGGTGGAGCGCACCGGCACCGTGGTGTCCGTGCCCGTGGGCGAAAAGCTCATCGGCCGCGTGGTCAACGCGCTGGGCCATCCCATCGACGGCAAGGGCCCGGTGGAGACCAGCCAGTATTACCCCATCGAGCGCAACGCCCCCGGCATCATTGAGCGCAAGGGCGTGTCCGTGCCGCTGCAAACCGGCATCAAGGCCATCGACAGCATGATCCCCATCGGCCGGGGCCAGCGGGAGCTGATCATCGGCGACCGTCAGACCGGCAAGACCGTCATCGCGCTGGACACCATCCTGAACCAGAAGGGCAAGGACGTGATCTGCATTTACGTGGCCATCGGCCAGAAATGCTCCACCGTGGCCCAGCTGGTGGATACCCTGACCGCCGGCGGCGCCATGGACTACACCATCGTGGTATCCGCCACGGCCAGCGAGCAGTCCCCCCTGCAGTACATCGCGCCCTATTCCGGCTGCGCCATGGCCGAGTACTTCATGGATCAGGGCAAGGACGTGCTGATCGTCTACGACGACCTGAGCAAGCACGCGGTGGCCTACCGGGCCCTGTCCCTGCTGATTCGCCGTCCTCCGGGACGGGAGGCCTACCCCGGCGACGTGTTCTACCTGCACAGCCGCCTTCTGGAGCGGGCCGCCCGGGTGGATCCGGCCCACGGCGGCGGCTCCATCACGGCCCTGCCCATCATCGAGACCCAGGCGGGCGACGTTTCCGCCTACATCCCCACCAACGTGATCTCCATCACCGACGGCCAGATCTTTCTGGAGACCGAGCTGTTCCACTCCGGCGTCATGCCCGCCGTCAACCCGGGCATTTCCGTCAGCCGCGTGGGCGGCAACGCCCAGATTAAGGCCATGAAGAAGGTGGCCGGCAGCCTGAAGCTGCTCTACAGCCAGTACCGGGAGCTGCAGGGCTTCGCCCAGTTCGGCTCCGATCTGGATGCGGACACCCGCGCCCGTCTGGCGCAGGGCGAACGCATCGTGGAAGTGCTCAAGCAGAAGCGGAACCGTCCCGTGGCCGTGGAGGATCAGGTGTGTATCTTCTATGCCGTGACCCACGATTTTCTCAAGGAAGTCAGGGTCAGCGACGTGGCCGAGTATGAAACCGGCCTGTACGAGCGCATGGAGGCCCAGCATTCCGACGTGCTGAACGCCATTCGGGAAAGCGGCCAGCTGACCAAGGAAACCGAGGAGGCTCTCCGGCAGGCGCTGGAGAGCTACACCCGGGACTTCCTCAGCGCACGGAACGCCGACTAAGGGAAAGGAGGCTGCAACATGGCCGGAGCGTCCATGAAAGACATCAAGCTGCGCATCAAGAGCGTGGAAAGCACCATGCAGATCACCAAGGCCATGCAGCTTGTAGCGACCTCCAAGCTTCGCCGCGCCAAGGAGCGGATGGAAGCCAGCAAGCCCTACGGGCAGATCTCCGGCGCAGCCATGGCCGCGGCTGTGGCCCGCTGCACCGACCCCAACGTGCCCTTCGTCACCCCCCGCCCGGTGAAGCGCCGCTGCTACGTGGTCATCGCCGGGGAGCGGGGACTGGCCGGGGGCTATAACAATAATGTATTCAAGGCGGTTGCCGCCCACACGGACGGAACCGGCTACTGCGTGCTGCCGCTGGGACGCAAGGCCGTTGAGAAATACGCCCATCTGGGCGTGGAGCTTCTCAGCGACCAGTATGCCCGGGTGGAAAGCATTTCCGTAGGTTCCTGCTATGGACTGGCCAAGCGGCTCATCGAGGGCTATACCGGCGAGGAATTCGACGAGATCTGGCTGGCGTACACCTCCTTCCAGTCCATGATGACCCAGGAGGTGCGGCTGGAGCAGCTTTTGCCCATCCGCAGGCCGGAGGAGCCGGAGGCCGCGCCGGTCTCCGCCGTGTACGAGCTGGAGCCCGCCGAAACCCTGAAGGCCGTCATGCCCGATTTTCTGGCCGGACGGCTGTACAGCGCCCTGTGCGATTCCTTTGCCAGCGAGGTGGCCTCCCGGCGCAACGCCATGGACTCCGCCACCAAGAACGCGGGCGAGATGATCGAGGGCCTTCGGCTCCGCTTCAACCGGGCCCGTCAGGGCAGCATAACGCAGGAAATCACCGAGATCGTGGCCGGTGCGGAATCGTAACGGCATCGCGAAAGGAGAACACCCATTGTGAGCAGTCAAAACATTGGCAAAGTGGTGCAGATCATCGGGCCTGTGCTGGACATCCGCTTCGAGGACGGCTGCCTGCCCGAGCTGCTCAACGCCATTGAGATTCAGAACGGCGACCAGAAGATCGTCGCCGAGGTGGCCCAGCTGATCGGCGACAACGTGGCCCGCTGCATCTCCATGAACGCCACCGACGGAATGGTGCGCGGCATGGACGCGGTGGACACCGGCAGCCCCATCACCGTGCCTGTGGGCAACGAATGTCTGGGCCGCATCTTTAACCTGCTGGGGCAGGCCATCGACAATCAGCCCGACCCGGAAGCCAAGGAACGCTGGCCTATCCATCGTCCCGCCCCCAGCTATGAGGAGCAGGAAACCTCCACTGAAATTCTGGAAACCGGCATCAAGGTGGTCGACCTGATCGCCCCCTATGCCAAGGGCGGCAAGATCGGCCTGTTCGGCGGCGCAGGCGTGGGCAAGACCGTGCTGATCATGGAGCTGATCAACAACATCGCCAAGCAGCACGGCGGCCTGAGCGTATTCGCCGGCGTGGGCGAGCGCACCCGCGAGGGCAACGACCTGTACAACGAAATGAAGGAAAGCGGCGTGCTTTCCAAGACCGCGCTGGTCTACGGCCAGATGAACGAGCCGCCGGGAGCCCGTATGCGGGTGGGCCTGTCCGGCCTGACCATGGCCGAATACTTCCGGGATGAGGAGCATCAGGACGTGCTGCTCTTCATCGACAACATCTTCCGCTTCACTCAGGCGGGCTCGGAGGTTTCCGCCCTGCTGGGCCGGATGCCCTCCGCCGTGGGCTATCAGCCCACGCTGGCCACCGAAATGGGCGCCCTGCAGGAGCGCATTACCTCCACCAAGAAGGGCTCCATCACCTCCGTGCAGGCCGTTTACGTGCCTGCGGACGACCTGACCGACCCGGCCCCCGCCACCACCTTCGCCCATCTGGACGCCACCACGGTTCTCAGCCGCGCCATTTCCTCGCTGGGCATCTACCCCGCCGTGGATCCGCTGGACTCCACCAGCCGCATCCTGACCCCCGAAATCGTGGGGCAGGAGCATTACGACGTGGCCCGTCAGGTGCAGGGCATCCTGCAGCGCTACAAGGAGCTGCAGGACATCATCGCCATCATGGGCATGGACGAGCTGAGCGACGAGGACAAGCTGATCGTGGCCCGCGCCCGCAAGGTGCAGCGCTTCCTGAGCCAGCCCTTCAGCGTGGCCGAGCAGTTCACCGGCATGGAGGGCAAGTACGTGCCCCTGAAGGAGACCATCCGCGGCTTCAAGGAGATCATCGAAGGCAAGCACGACGACCTGCCCGAGAGTGCCTTCCTGTTTGTGGGCACCATCGACGAGGCCGTGGCGCAGGCCAAGAAGGGTGAATGACCATGGCGACCTTTCATTTGCAGATCGTCACCCCGGACCGGCTGGTATTTGACGGCGAAGCCCGGCAGATCATCCTGCGCACGGTGGGCGGCGACGCGGCCATTCTGGCCGGGCACATCGACTATTCCGCGCCGCTGGGCATCGGTGAAGCCAAGCTGACGGACGCAGAGGGCAAAGTGCGCTCCGCCGCCTGTCAGGGCGGGCTTCTGACCGTCTCCGGCGGGCAGGTCTGGGTCATGGCTACCACCTTTGAATGGGCGGACGAAATCGACGCGGAGCGCGCCCAGCGGGCCCGTCAGGAGGCGGAGGAGCGCTTGCGCGCTCTGGACCGCAGCGACGAGCAGTTCCGCATTGCGGAAGCCAAGCTCAAGCGCGCCCTGACCCGCCTCCACGTCAGGGGCTAGGGGCAGTGCCCCTAACCGGACTGCGCGCCTGCGGCGCGCAGGGGCGTAGGGAGACATGCCAGTTGGCCGGGGTTTTACCGCCGCTCGGCGACAGGCCTCGCGGCTCGCGGCAGGGGATGATCCCCTGCACCCCGAACTGCGCGCTATGCGCGCAGGACTGCTGGAGGGAAGCGGCTTGACTTGAAGTCACCGCCATTCGGCGACGGGCCTCATGGCTCGCTACAAATGCCAGCGTGGATTTGAAA
>CAKUCE010000055.1 GCA_934643535.1 uncultured Clostridia bacterium
GCCGGAAAGCGTCCGGCGCGGCGAGCTGCCTTTGATAGAAATTCAGGATTGCCTGAAGTAGCTGGCGGGATAATCCGCCCGCAGGGCTTTTTCATCCACCTTGTAGCGGGAAAGATGATCGCTCATGACGATTCTGGCGGTCGAAGCGTCGCCCTTTTGCAGGGCTTCGTAAATGGCCCGGTGATCGGCCACGATCTGAGGATTCCGAACCGCCGTCAGGGACATGTCACGCACCCGGTCAAAATGAACGGTAAAGCCGGTCATCATCTGCCAGGTCAGCTCCATGCCGGCCGCCATGAACAGCAGGTGATGGAACTCGTTATCCAGCGTCCAAAGACGCTCCCACGCCCCGGCCTGCAGGTAACGTTCCTGAAGGGCCACGTTGCTGCCAAGCGTCAGCAGCTCCTCCGGCTGAATACGTCCGCAGGCCCGTTCCACCACGGCGCATTCCAGCACATGGCGCATGAAGCAGGCTTCCTCTACCAGATGATAGTCGATCAGGGAGACGGCGCTTCCACGCTGAGGGTAGATCTCTACCAGCTTCGCTTTGCTCAGCTCCTGAAGGGCCTCCCGGACGGGCGTGCGGCTCAGCCCCAGCTGCTGGGCCAGCTCATTCTCGCTGAGCATGCTGCCGGGGGCCAGGTTCAGATGGATGATGTTCTCTCTGAGAACGCGCAGCGCGTAATCCTTCCCGGTCTCGCGCAGTTTTCGGTTCGGTCGCTCCACGTTCCGTTCCTCCGTTTGTAAGTGGTTATGGATTCAGATGCTTTTGCAGGGCGCGGCGGACGGCTCCGCTGCCGGAAAGCATTTCCGCAAGGCAGGCTTTGACTTTGGCAGCCAGACCGATCTCGCGCAGATCCACGCCGAAAAGCGAGACGTTTGCCAGCAGGGAATCCAGCTCTTCTCCGACCGTGTCTGGCCGGCCGAAATGGACGTTCTTCAGCGCGGCGCGCAGCTCCGGCAGCATGGGGTCGGCGCTGACCGGCATTTCCCGTCCTTCGTCGTCCACGCCCAGCAAATAGCGCAGCCATCCGGCCAGCGTCAGCGGGATAGCCGTCAGACTGGAAACGTCCAGATCAGGACGCGCGGCATAGCTTTTCAGCGTTTCACCGAAACGAATGGGAAGCTTCTGACTGGTGTCGGTGGCGATCCGCTGGGGCGTATCCGGCAGGAAGGGGTTCGGCAGACGCTGCTTCACCACTTCGTCCAGAAAGGCTTTGGGGCTCAAAATCCCCGGATCGGTCACAACGGGCAGACCCTCCGTATAGCCGATTCGTTCCGCCAGCGCCTTTAGGTCAGCGTCGCGCATTTCATCGGCAATGAGCGAATACCCCAGCAGACAGCCAAAAATCGCCAGCCCGGTGTGCAGCGGATTCAGGCAGGTAGTCACCTTCATGCGCTCCGTCCGATTGACGGTTTCCCGGTCGGTCATATAAACGCCCGCCGCCTCCAGCGCGGGACGGCCGTTGGGAAAGCGATCCTCCACCACCAGATACTGGGGCGCTTCCGCGTTCACAAAGGGCGCGATATAGGTGCCTTTTTCTGTTACGACGGGAGCCATATCCGCAAGGCCCAGCTCCTCCAGCTGGCGGGCGATGGTTTCAGAAGGCCGGGGCGTAATTTTGTCGATCATCGTCCAGGGGAAGCTGACCTGACTTTCCTCCTCCAGCCAGGCAGTATATTTCGCTGGGACGAAACCGTTTTCCTGCCAGCCGCGGGCGATTTCCAACACGCTGGAACGCAGCTTTTCACCGTTGTGGCTGCAATTATCCATGCTGACCAGCGCAATGGGCCTTGCTCCGGCCTGAAAGCGGCGGAAAAGCAGCGCCGCCGCCACGCTCATGGCGTGAGAGGGCTGCTCCGGCCCGTTTTGCAGGTCGCGGCGCACGGTTTCCAACAGCTGACCGGCCATGTTCCGAAGGGCATAGCCTTTTTCGGTGATGGTGAAGCTGACCATCTGCAGCGACGGGTTTTCAAAGGCGGCGCAGAGCTTCCGCCAGTCCGCACCGAAGCGGGGGGAAGCCTTCAGCCCCTGCGCGACGGAGGCGATCACTTCCTTGTCCGTGGAGCCGTCCGGCCGAAGCGTGACCAGCAGCGTCATGGAGTCACGGGGATGATCGATTTGGTCGATGATGCCGTCGTCAAAGGTTTCCGCCGCCAGAATGCCGGTGCTTTCAAGCCCCTTTTCCAAAAGGCGCTGCTGCAGCCCGGCGATGAAGCCGCGAAAAATATTGCCTTCGCCGAAATGCACCCAGCGGGGAGCTTCCAGCGTGGAGCGCCGCATCTGGCTCCAGTCAAAGGAGGGAAGCGCGATCTGCGCTTCCCGCCAGTCCTGTTCTTGTAAAATTCCCTGTTCGTTTAGCTGTATTTTTTTCATAAAGAACCTTCCTCGCTTTTCTCGATGGCTTCCCAAAGGCCGTTCAGGTAGGCGGCGCCCAAAGCGCGGTCGTACAGGCCGTATCCGGGACGGCCCTGTTCGTCCCAGATCATGCGGCCGTGATCGGGCCGCACGTAGGTGTCCGGACAACAATCATGAACGGCCTTCATAATGGCGTACAGATCCAGATCGCCTTCGGAGGAAAGGTGGGCGGCCTCCCGGAAGTGGTGGTAGCCCAGATGCTTGACATTCCGCACATGCATGGCTCCAATGCGATCCATTCCGCCGAAATGACGGATCATGGCGGGGATGTCATTGGACGGGTCGGAGCCCAGAGAGCCGGTGCAAAGGCAGAGGCTGTTGGCCGGAGAATCGTGGAGAGCCACGATTTGGTCAAAATCCGCCTGGCTGTGGGCAATGCGGGGCAGGCCGAAGATGGGCCACGCCGGGTCGTCCGGGTGGCAGGCCATGCGCACGCCCGCTTCCTCGCAGACAGGGATGACGCCGTCCAGAAAATAGCGGAAGTTTTCCCGCAGCCGGTCGTCGGTCATGCCCTCGTAGCCCCGCAGGGTTTCTTCCAGCTGACTAAGGCGTTCCGGCTCCCAGCCGGGCAGTGTGAAGCCGTTGGAGCCGTCGGCAGTCCGGCGCACGATTTCCAGCGGCCCCATCTCTCCCAAGTCTTTCTCGTCGAAATACAGGCTGTTGGAGCCGTCCTCGGGAATCAGACGGGCCAGATCGGTGCGCAACCAGTCAAACACAGGCATGAAATTGTAGACGATGACCTTAACGCCATGGCGGGCCAGACGGCGGATCGTGGTGCGGTAGTTTTCGATGTAAGCGTCGCGGGAAGGCAGCCCCAGTTTGATGTCCTCGTGGACGTTGACGCTTTCGATCACTTCCAGCTCCAGCCCCGCCTCATGAACCTCATGGACAAGGGCACGGATCTCGTCTTCTTCCCAGACGTCCCCGGCCGGTTTGTCCAAAAGCCCCATCAGGCCGGTCATGCCGGGGATCTGTCTGATGTAGCGCAGGGGGATCGGGTCAGCCTTGCTTCCATACCAGCGGAATGTCATTTTCATCTTGCGTGTATCTCCTTAATGAATGAACAGGCGAGGCAGCAGCAGACTGATCTCCGGAATGAAGGTGATCAGCATCAGCGCGGCCAGCATGCACAGGTAGAACGGCATCGTAGCCTTCACGACCCGCTCCATGGGCACCTTCGAGACGGCGGAGCCGATGAACAGCACGGAACCCACAGGCGGCGTCAGCAGACCGATACCACAGTTCAGCATCATCATAATCCCAAATTGGATTTTGTCAATGCCGATGCTCTCTGCAATGGGCAGAAGAATGGGCGTGGCGATCAGAATGATGGGGGCCATGTCCATGATGCAGCCCAGAATGAGCAGAATCAGATTGATGAGCAGCGCCAGTACGATGGGATTGCTGGAAATGCCGGTAATGAGGTCAGCAGCAAACTGCGGCACATGCAGGATGGTCAGGCAGTAGCCGAAAGCAGCAGAGGTGGAAATCAGGATAAGCACGATGCTCAGGGTTTCCACGCATTCGTTCAAAGCCTTCCAGACGCCCTTCCAGTTCAGGCCCTTGTACACATACACGCTGACGAACAGTGAGTAGATGACGGCAATGGCGGCGCTTTCGGTGGCGGTGAACACACCGGCCACTACGCCGACCACTACGATCAGGATGGCGGCCAGCGCCCAGATGGAACGCCCGCACTGCTTCAGGAAGCCTTTCAGGCTGAAGGGCTCGCCCTTTGGATAGCCCCGTTTGACGGAGATGATGTAGGAGCCGATCATCAGACACAGGCACAGGATCGCGCCGGGAATATAACCCGCCATAAACAGCGCGCCTACGCTGACGCCTCCGGCGGAGGTGGCGTAAATGACCATGTTATGACTAGGCGGAACCAGAATGCCCTCCACGGAGGAGGTAATGGTCAGCGCCGTGGCAAAGTCGTCGTCATAGCCCTGCTCAACCATCATGGGGATGATGATGGAACCCAGGCTGGCGGTATCCGCCGCGGCGGAGCCGGAAATGCCGCCGAAGAAGTAGCTGTCCACGCAGTTCACCATGGCCAGACCGCCGCGCATCCAGCCTACCAGCGAGTTAGCCAGCGCTACCAGCTTGTCGGAAATACCACCGGTGCCCATCAGGCAGCCCATGGTAATGAAGAAGGGAACGGCCATCAGGCTGTAGGACCATACGCCTTTCACCATCTGCGTGGCCAGCGTGGTCAGCGAAGTGCCCATGTTCATAAGGCACAGTACGGTGGAAACGCCCACGGCATAAGCGATGGGGACTCGGAGAACAATCAAGAGAAGAAAGGAGCCCAGCAGAAGAACGATGGAAACAACGTCGGGGGTCATAGCGCCTGAACCTCCTCTGAAACGACCGCTTTTTCTTCCTTGACGAAGAACGACCGAAGATTCTGATAAATGGCTTCCAGTTCAAAGACGATCATGCCGGCGCCGGCGATGGGTACGGGCAGATACATCCACAATTTGCTCAGCGTGGGAATGGATTCGTACTTGGCGAACCGGGCCAGCGGGCCGGTGCAGACCTGCGCGCCGTAAACCACCATGATTACGCCCAGCAGGAGAACGATCAGGTCGCTGACGAGATCGGAGATCTTGACCAGCGTTTTGGGAAAATACTTATCGAAGGCCGTCATGCGGATGTGGGAGCCGCGGCGGATGGCAAGGGCGGCGGAAAGCACGGCCATGTATACCATAAAGGTCAGCACCATCTGCTCGCCCCAGGGCATGGGCGGGAAAATCGCGTTGGGCACATAGCGCTGGATAACGGTCAGCGTAGCGATGAGAATATCGGCGATCAGAAGCAGCTTGCAGATCGTCATGAGGATTTTATCCGTAACGTCGTAAACGATTTTGAACTTATCCAGAATTTTGAAAATTTTCGGCATTCTTGACCGACTCCCTTTCAGACGAAATGGGCTTGGAAACAGGGGGAGCGGGGAAAACGCTCCCCCCGGCAGAACGGAAACGTCTGCCAAACGGAATTACTTCATGTTCACGATCTGCTGGTACAGCTCGGCCTGATCGGCAGTGTTCTTTTCGATGGTATTCTGGCAGGCTTCTACCCAAGGCGTTTTGTCTTCCACTTCGATGACGTGGACGCCGTCCGCCTTGAGCTGCTCCAGCACCTTAGCTTCTTCGGAGGCGCTCAGCTCGGCGTTGTAGGCCTGAGTCAGCTTGCCCGCTTCCATGATGGCCTGCTGCTGCTCTTCGGTCAGCTTGGCCCAGGCCAGATCGGTGATGACGATCTGGATCGCGCCCAGCGTGTGACCATCCAGCATCAGGTAGGGAGCCACCTCGGGGAAGGCGTTGGAGCGGTAGTTGGCAATGGGCTGCTCGGCCGCGTCCACAACGCCGGTCTGCAGCGCGCTGTACAGCTCGGTAAAGGAGACCACGGTGGGGTTGGCGCCCAGGTCGGTGACCATGCCGGTCATGACGGGGTCTTCGGAAACGCGGATCTTCATTTCCTTCAGGTCGTCAATGGTTTTCACTTCGTTGCGGAAGAAGAAATGACGGAAGCCTTCTTCGCCGTAGCAGATGCCGCGCAGGGGCAGGCCCACGGTCTGGGGCTCGGCCAGGAATTCCTGAGCCAGCTCGCTGTTGGCGAAATTCCAGAAATGCTCGCGGCTGACGAAGGTGTAGGGAATGGACAGCAGCTTGGCTTTGTTGCAGCCGTAGGCGGTGAACTGGAACGCGGAGAAACGGCCGATGTCCACGGTACCGCTGCCGCTGAGAATGCCGTCCAGCACCTGCGCCTCGGTGCCGAGCACGCCGGAGTGCTGAATGTTGATCAGCACGCTGCCGCCGGTCAGCTCTTCCACTTTTTCTTTGAAGAACTGAGCGGTCTTGCCGACGATCGTATCCAGGGGGTTGACTTCGCTGTAGGTCAGGGTGACGGCGTCCGCAGCCAGCGCGGCCGTGCAGCTGAGAACCAGCGCGAGGGTAAGCATAAACGCGAGAACCTTTTTCATGTTGGAGACCTCCTGTGAATGTTTTTTGTGTCCGATAAGGTTTGAAACGTCCCTGACCGGACAATTTCTGAACTTATTATATCAGCGGAAACACGGATGGTCTACTAGTATGCAAGCTAAGATTCCGCTAAGAACCATGGATGATTTTACCAAATGCCGCCGCCGGGATTGCGTTTCGTCTGATTCTATGCCACAATACAGAAAAACGTTCCCTCAGGCGGCTTTTGAGTCCCAAAAAACTCAGGAGGATTTTTATGACGAAAGAAATCATCACCGTACATGTCCGGCTGGATGCGGAGGCTTTTCGGCGCTTCGCCGTCTTTGACAACCTTCTTTTAAGACGGCGCTGGGGCAGACCGGTGGTTTTCTGTATCCTGATGACGATCTTTGCGGCGGTATGCTTCTGGCTGCGCCGGGAGCAGTCCGCCCTGATCGGCAGCGTATTGCTGCTGGTGGGCTTCGGCATGCCGCTGGTTTATTTCGGCACCTTTTTTCATCAGATTCAGACGCAGGTGAAAAAGCTCCGGCTGAAGACCCCTCAGGCTTTTTATACGCTTCGCCTCGGCCCGGAGGGCGTGCGCATTACCAACGACCGGAAAACCGAGGCGGCGCAGGAGCTTCCGTGGGAGAAGGTTTACGCCGCCTACCGGGTGCGGGGAAGCGTTTATCTGTACGCCACGCCCGCCCGCGCGTTCCTGCTGCCGGACGGACAGGCGGATGCATCGCCGGAGGAACTGTGGCGGCTGCTCGCACGGCATATGGAGGCGAAACGGCTGTTCGCGCGCTGACGGATGAAATTTTCGATTTGTTCCAAAAACTTGCCTGCGGCGATCTTTTTCGCCAGCCTGAAAAGCCCGGCGCTGAAAACGCGCCGGGCTTTTGCCAGAAATTTTTTACTTTTGAGGGAACCCGAAATAACGCCGGGCGTTTTCGTAGCTTACGCCGCGCACGATTTCCGCAAGCGTTTCTTCATCGTCCGGGAACTGGCCTTCTTCCACCCACTGGCCTACCAAACGGCACAAAATGCGGCGGAAGTATTCGTGCCGGGGATAGCTCAGGAAGCTGCGGCTGTCGGTCAGCATGCCCACAAAGCCTGCCAGATAGCCCAGATTGGCCAGACTGACCATCTGCTCGGTCATGCCCTGCAGATGGTCGTTGAACCACCAGGCGGAGCCGTGCTGCACCTTGCTGACGGCTTCGCTGTTCTGGAAGCAGCCGCAGAGGGAATCGATGGCCTGATTGTCGTTGGGGTTCAGACTGTACAGGATGGTTTTGGGCAGCGCATCCGCCGCTTCCAGCGCACCGAGGAAAGCGGAGGTCTGAGCGGCGGGGGCGTAATTGTCAATACAGTCGAAGCCCGTGTCAGGCCCCAGCGCGGCAAAGGCGGAGGGGTTGTTGTTGCGGCGGCAGCCGTAATGCAGCTGCATCACCCAGCCCCGGTCATGGTACTGCTTCGCCGCATACAGCATGAAGGAAGTCTTGAACGCGGCTTCTTCTTCCGGAGAGATGGCTTCGCCGGAAAGACGCTTTTTCAGAATGGCGTCCGTCTCTTCTTCGGAAACGGGCGAATAGTAAACATAATTCAGAGCGTGATCGCTCAGACGGCAGCGGTTTTCCGCGAAGAAGTCCATACGGGCGTTCAGCGCGGCTTTCAGGCTGGCCCAATCGGAGACGGTCACGCCGCTGCAGGCGGACAGCTTTGCCAGATAATCGCAGAACTCCGACTTTTCAAGGTTCATGGCCTTGTCCGGCCGCCATGCGGGCAGCACGGCGGTGGCGAAAGAAGCGTCCGCCGCCAGCTTTTGATGCCATTCCAGAGAATCAATGGGATCATCCGTGGTGCAGATGGTTTCCACATGGCTTTGGGCGATCAGCCCGCGAACGCTCATGCCGGCTTCCTGCAGGCGGGCGTTGCAGAGCTGCCATACTTCTTCGGCGGTAGAGCGGTTCAGAATGCCCTCATAACCGAAAAAGCGGCGCAGCTCCAGATGGCTCCAGTGGTACAGCGGATTGCCGATGGACTTGCCCAGCACCTGAGCCCACTGCAGGAATTTGTCGTGATCGCTGGCGTCGCCGGTGATGTATTTTTCCTCCACACCGGCACAGCGCATCAGCCGCCATTTGTAATGATCGCCGCCCAGCCAGACCTGCGTGATGTTATCGTAGCGCAGGTCCTCGAAGATCTCCCGGGGGCTGATGTGGCAGTGATAGTCGATGATGGGGCAGCGGGCCGCAACGTCGTGGTACAGCCGGACCGCCGTGGGGGTGTCCAGAAGAAAATCCCTGTCCAGAAATGCCTTCATGGGGTAAGCCTCCTTCATTCAAATCGTTGACGATGGGAAACCGGTGCTTTGACGGAAAACCAGCTCGCCGGTGAAAACCGTCTCCTGTGGGACCTCCTGCCCTTCCAGTACGCCCAGCAGGACGGAGACGCAGTGCTCGCACACCGCTTTGAGCCGGTTATCCACGCTGGTCAGCTCCGGGTCGCAGCAGAGGCATGCGCCGGAGTTGTTGTAGCCGATCACGCTCAGATCTTCTGGAAGGGTCAGCCCTTTTGCACGGGCGTATTTGAGAGCGCCGACGGCCAGCAGATCCTCCGATGCAAGGACTGCGTCGAAGCGCAGCCCCGCTTTATCCAGCCGCAGCAGTTCATCCCGAACGTGAGGAACGCTCAGCTCATCTTCCGGGAGAAAGCGCAGCAGCGTTTCATCGACCGGAACATGGAACGCCTCATGAGCCGCGCGGTAACCGGCCAGCTTGTTTCGGCCATTGTGGTTCTGGGAATGGTACAGGTACAGAAGCCTGCGGCGGCCGCTTTCCAGAAGAAACCGGGCCGCTTCCTGGGTCGCCTGCTTTTCGTCGCACAGGACGGAGTAGACGTTGGGAGCCTTCAGGGCGGCGTTGAGGATCACGACGGGCATTTGCCGGGCGGCCTTACGAATGTATTCGTTGTCCCGGGGCTTTTCTTCCACAAAGGTGGAGCCCATCAGAAGGATGCCGTCCACATGCTGGGCCGCCAGCAGCTCCACGCCCCGCTTGCGGGCGGAAAGATCCCGTTCGCAGCAGCTGAGCAGGCAGCTGTACTGCCTCCTGCGAAGCTCGCGTTCCAGATAGCTCAGTGCGTGGGCCAGATAGGGGTCGGCGGCATTGGGACACAGCAGGCCGATGGTTTTCATGCTGTTCAGTCCCAGACTGCGGGCAAAGGCGTTGGGCACGTAGCCGCTTTCTTCCATGACGGCAAGCACCCGCGCCCGGGTGGCTTCGCTGACGCGGGGGCTGTGGTTCAGCACCCGGGAAACCGTGGCAGTGGAAACGCCGGCCTTCTGGGAAATATCGTAAATATTCATGCCTGATCCTTTTTGCGTGTAAGCGCTTACTTTTGTTTCGTTTTATAGTATACCTTCCGGACGGTCAAAATGCAAATGATTTTTCTATTGATACATATAGAAGATGCTAAGATTTTTATTTTTTCGAAAGAAAGTTGACGGAAGAACGGAAAAAGGCTACAATAGCCATGAATGTGTAAGTACTTACATAATCTGTTTCGTACTTTGCAACCGATCGCTTCGGAGAATGGGGGAGACAGTTCGATGGAAAAAATGGCATTGCTGGACGGAAAAATGGGGAAGAGCATCCAACGGCCCATTCGGGTGCTGCAGTTTGGCGAAGGAAATTTCCTTCGCGCGTTTGTGGATGAAATGATCGACGTCGCCAACGAAAAAGGCAGTCTGAACGCGGGCATCGTGATCGTAAAGCCCATCCCGATGGGAACGCTGGAAGCCTTTCACCGGCAGGACTGCCGGTATACGGTGGTGCTGCGGGGCCTTCAGGACGGCGTACCTGTGGAGAAGGAACGGCTGATCACCTCCGTACAGGATGCGGTGGACGCTTATGGCGAGTACGAAAAGTACGCCGCCTGCGCCCGGCTGGAAAGTCTTCGATTTATTGTTTCCAACACCACGGAGGCGGGCATCGTGCTGGACGAGAACGACCGGATCGAGCTGTGCCCGCCCAATACCTATCCCGGAAAGCTGTGCAAGTTCCTTTATGAAAGGGCATGCTGCTTCGACTATGCGCCCGATAAAGGGCTGGTGATCCTGCCGGTGGAACTGATCGACGACAACGGCGCGGAGCTGAAGCGCTGTGTGAAGGCGCTGGCCCGGCAGTGGAAGCTGGGCGCGCCCTTCGAACGCTGGCTGGATGAAGCCTGCGTGTTCGCGTCCACGCTGGTGGACCGCATTGTGACCGGCTATCCCCGGGACGAAGGGGAGCGTCAGGCCCTATGGAACCGGCTGGGCTATGAGGATCATCTGCTGGTGACCGGCGAACCCTTTGCGCTCTGGGTCATTGAATCGTCCAAAGACCTTTCGGAGGAGCTGCCCCTTCCCGCCTGCGGCCTGCCGGTGATCTTTACCGGCGACCAGAAACCCTACAAGCAGCGCAAGGTACGGATCCTCAACGGGGCGCACACGTCCTTTGTGCCCGCCGCCTTTCAGTGCGGCTATGACTACGTGCTGGACGCCATGCACGACCCCATGATCCGCGCCTTTATGCACAGGACGCTGTATGACGAAGTGATCCCGACGCTTTCCCTGCCCCGGGACGAGCTGACGGCCTTTGCGGAGGCGGTGACCGCGCGGTTTGAAAACCCCTTTATCCGGCATGCGCTGCTTTCGATCTGCCTGAACAGCGTCTCCAAATGGCGGGCCCGCTGCCTGCCCAGCCTGCTGGGATATATGGAGAAAAAAGGCGCGCTGCCGCCTTGCCTGACCTTTTCTCTGGCTTCTCTGATGGCGCTGTATCACGGCGGGCGGCTGGAAGAGGGAAAACTGATCTGCAGCCGGGAGGGGCAGTCCTACGCCCTGCAGGACGATGAAGCGGTGCTGCGCTTTTTCGCCGAAGGAAACCAGCGGCCCGCCCGAGAGATGGTTCATGATTTCCTGAGCCGGGAGAGCTTTTTCGGGCAGGATCTGACCCGGATCCCCGGCCTGGAGGACAGGGTGCGCGGCAGCTACGAGGCGATCCTGGCTCGGGGGATGCGCGCCGTTATGACGGAATCCTTCGGAGGCTGATATATATGGAAGCATTGCTGAAAATCAACCCGGCGGACAACGTGGCTGTGGCGCTGCGGGCGCTGTGCGAAGGAGAGACACTCTCCGTGGACGGGAAACGGCTGACCCTTGGGACGGATGTGCCCGCAGGGCACAAGGTGGCTCTGCGGGATCTGGAGCCGGGCGAGAAGGTCGTCAAATATGGCTTTCCCATTGGAAAGGCCATCGCGGCGATCCCGATGGGCAGTCATGTTCACACCCATAACCTGCGCACACAGCTCGGCGGAGAGCAAAGCTACGTTTATCATCCCCGGGCCTGCGCCCTTCCCGCCCGGAAGCCGGAGACGTTTCCAGGCTATCTCCGGGAAAACGGCGCGGTGGGCGTGCGAAACGAACTGTGGATCCTGCCCACCGTCGGCTGCGTCAGCGACGTGGCCAAAGCGCTGGAAAGAAAAGCTCAGTGCCTGACAGGCGAAGGGGTGGAGGGCGTATACGCTTTTTCACATCCCTACGGTTGCTCTCAGATGGGGGAGGATCAGGAAAACACCCGCGCGATTCTGGCCGATCTGGCCTGTCATCCCAACGCGGGAGGCGTACTGGTGCTTGGTCTCGGCTGCGAAAACAGCGGCGTGGAGGAGATCCGCAGCCGCATTCCGAAGGAGATGGGGCAGCGGATCCGCTATCTGATCTGCCAGCAGGTGGAAGACGAAGTGGAAGCGGGCATGAAACTCCTGAACGAGCTGGCGGAGACCATGCGCACCGAAAAACGCACGGCCTGTTCCACTTCCGGGCTGGTCGTCGGGCTGAAATGCGGCGGTTCCGACGGCTTCAGCGGTATTACGGCCAATCCGGTCATCGGCGGCTTTGCCGATCTTCTGACCGCGCAGGGAGGCAGCGTTATCCTGACCGAAGTGCCGGAAATGTTCGGCGCGGAAACGCTTCTGATGGAGCGCTGCGAAAGCCGGGAGCTTTTTGACAGAACGGCAGCTCTGATCAACGATTTTAAGCGTTATTTTGAGGAAAATCATCAGACCGTCTATGAAAATCCCTCGCCGGGCAACAAGGCGGGGGGCATCAGCACATTAGAGGACAAGGCGCTGGGCTGCACCCAGAAGAGCGGCTTTTCTCCCGTGCGGGATGTGCTTCGCTACGGTCAGCGGGTGACGGTCCCGGGACTGAATCTTCTTTCCGCGCCAGGGAACGATCTGGTAGCCTCGACGGCTCTGGCGGCGGCCGGGGCGCAGATCGTGCTGTTCTCCACGGGCCGCGGAACGCCCTTTGCCTCGCCTGTGCCCACGGTGAAAATCTCTTCCAACACCGCCCTTGCGGAGAGAAAACGCGGCTGGATCGATTTTGACGCAGGCGCGCTTCTTTCTGGCAGGACGCTGCCTGAAATGAGCCTTGCCCTGATGGAGTACGTGCTGGCGGTAGCCGGGGGAAAGCTGGTTTGCAGCGAAGAAAAAGGGTATCATGACATGGCGATTTTTAAGACGGGTGTAACATTATAGGAAAAAAGCGGGAGGATGCTGCACAGGCGGGCGCCTATCCTCCTGTTCGCACTGCAGAACGGCAACTCTGTCGTGAGATAATTCCTCTGCTGGGGATGGGAACGCACGGAAGCAAGGCTCGCAGCCCAGAGGGCGTTTGTTTGCTTTGGCAGGCAAAACGAAGGAAGGAAAACAGGTACGCAGTGGGTACAGCCGCCGAAAGCGGTTAGCGCCCTGCAGTTCAGGCAAACAACCGGCGGAGCGCATATCAGTGCGGGCCGCGCCGATGGTTTGCTCCGAGGAAAGCCCCCTGCAAGCAGCGGGGTTGGGATTTGCCGTCCTATGGTTTTCTCGCCAGCTTCGGTGCCCGAAGGTTTCCAAAGGGCGAGCGGAAAGCCCTTTGGTGCGCCCGCAGGCGCAT
>CAKUCE010000056.1 GCA_934643535.1 uncultured Clostridia bacterium
GGTCGGCATAGAAGCCGCCCTGCGCCATCAACTGATCGTGGGTGCCGCTTTCCACCACATCGCCTTCCCGCATCACGAGGATCAGGTCGGCGTTTTTGATGGTGGACAGACGATGAGCGATCACAAAGCTGGTGCGTCCCCTGGTCAGTTCGTCCATAGCCCGCTGGATCAGCAGCTCCGTGCGGGTATCGACGGAAGAAGTGGCCTCGTCCAGAATCAGCATGGGCGCGTTCTGCAGCATGGCCCGGGCGATGGTCAAAAGCTGCTTCTGACCGGCAGAAATGCTGGTGCTGTCAGAAAGCACGGTGTCAAAGCCATGGGGGAGCGAGTGGACGAATTTGTCCAGCCCGCAGGCCTTGCAGACCTTTTCCAACTGCTCGTCCGTAATGCCCTGCATGTTGTAGACCAGATTTTCCCGGACGGTTCCCTCAAACAGCCACGTGTCCTGCAGCACCATGCTGAACAGTTCATGCACCGCCTCCCGGCGCATGTCGGAAATTTTCACGCCGTCGATGGAAATACTGCCGGAGTTGATTTCAAAGAAACGCATCAGCAGGTTGACCATGGTGGTCTTGCCTGCGCCGGTAGGGCCTACAATAGCCACCTTCTGGCCGGGATGCACCTGTGCGGAGAAGTCCTTGATGATGATCTTATCCGGGGAGTCAGGATAGCTGAACCGCACATGGTCGAAGGTGACGGCACCCTGCACCTTGGGCAGCGCGGCGGCCTTGTCGCTTTCGTCGGCCATTTCTTCGCTTTCCAAAAAGTCGAAAATGCGGTGGGCGGAGGCGGAAGCCGTCTGCATATTGGTCATGCCCTGCGCGATCTGGGTCAACGGCGAGGTAAACAGGCGCACATACAGGATGAAGGAAACGATCACACCGAACTCAATGGTTCCGTTGATGGCCAGAATGGAGCCCACGACACAGACGGCCACATAGGCGATGTTGCCGATGACATTCATCAGGGGCTGCATCACGCCGGAAAGGAACTGAGACTTCCAGTTGGCGTCGTACACGGCGGCGTTCAGCCGGTCAAAGTGCTCGCCCACCTTGCGGCCGGCGCGGCTGATACGGACGACCTCGTGGCCGGAATACATTTCCTCCACGTAGCCGTTCAGTTCGCCAAGGCTTTGCTGACGGGCGGCAAAGTACCGCTGAGATTTGGACATGATCAGCGCGGTAGCCAGCAGACCTACAACCGTTACCGCCAGCGAGATCAACGCCAGCCGCCATTCGGTGACGAACATCATGATCAGACAGCCCACAAACTGAGTGGCGGCGCTGATGATGGTGGGCAGACTGTTGGTCAGACCCTGCTGCAGGGTAGAAACGTCGTTGGTGATGCGGCTGAGAATATCGCCCTGAGAAGTGGTGTTGAAGTACTTCTGGGGCACCCGGTTGATCTTCTCGGACAGTTCGCCCCGCATCCGATAGGACATTTTCAGCGTGACCACCGACATGATGTAATGCTGCGTGAAGCTGAACAGGGCGCTCAAAACGTAGATCACCGCCAGAAAAATACCCACTTTGGCAATGGCGTTCAGGTCGATGCCCGTGGTCAGACCGTCGGACATGATGGTAGCGATACTGCCGATTTTATCCGGGCCGATGATGGTCATGACGGCGCTGAGTGCCGCCAGCACCAGTGCGAAGACGATCACGCCCATGCTGGAACGGAGGTATTCCGTCATCCGGGGCAGAGCGGTGCGGATATCGCCCTTTTCATTGGGACGTCCATGCATATTTCTCATCATAACAGTTTCCCTCCTTTACGCCAGTTCAGCCGCGCTGAGCTGGGAAGTAGCGATCTCGCGGTAGACTTCGCAATTCTGCATCAGTTCCTCGTGGGTGCCCATGCCGACGGCTTCGCCCCGATCCAGCACAATAATCTTGTCCGCGTGACGAATGGTGCTGATGCGCTGGGCCACGATGATCTTGGTGATGTCGTGCAGCTGTTTGGCCAGCCCCTCCCGCAGCTTTGCGTCGGTGCGGTAGTCCAGCGCGGAGAAGGAGTCGTCGAATACCAGAATTTCCGGCTTGCGGGCCAGCGCCCGGGCAATGGAAAGCCGCTGCTTCTGGCCGCCGGAGACGTTGCGGCCCAACTGGGCAATGTGGTGCTCCGTCCCTTCCGGCAGCTTATCGACAAATTCCTTAGCCTGCGAAAGCTCAATGGCGCTGCTTAGCGCGCCGTCGTCCGCAGCTGCGGCGCTTTCCCCGAAGAACACATTGTCCCGGATGGAGCCGGAGAACAGCACCGCCTTCTGGGTCACATAACCCAGCTTGTCATACAGCGCGTCGAAGGCATAATCCTTCACGTCCACGCCGTCCACCAGCACCTGCCCGGAGGTCGCGTCGTAGAACCGGGGGATCAGGCTGACCAGCGTGGATTTGCCGCTGCCGGTCGCACCGATGATGGCCAGCGTTTCGCCCTGCTTGACCTGAAAACTGATGTGGCTCAAATCCTCCTCAGAGGCGCCGGGGTAACGGAAGCAGACGTCCCGGAACTCCACGGAGCCGCGCTCGCTGCCTTCGCGGACGCTACCCTCGGTAATGGAAGCCTTCCGATCCAGCACTTCGTTGATACGCTCGGCGGAAACTTCCGCCTGCGGCAGCATCATGAAGATCATCACCAGCATCATGAAGGACATGATAATGTAGGTGGCATAGGTGCTGAATACCAGCACGTTGCTGAACATAGTCAAACGGCTCATGGGGTCCGTCAGCGGAATCTGATTCACCAGCGCCGCACCCAGCCAGTAAATGACCAGCGCCAAGCCGTTCATGCCCAGGGTCATGGTGGGCTGTACCAGTGCGAAGAGCTTCTGGTTCTTCATCTGGACATTCATCATGTCCTTGCTGGGGCCGTCGAATTTATCATTCTGATACTTTTCGGCGTTGAAGGCATGAACCACATTGATGCCGGTCAGATTTTCCCGGGCCACCCGGTTAATGCTGTCCGTCAGCTTCTGCACGATACGGAAGCGGGGAATGCAGGTCGCCATGACCAGAAATACCGTCAGGCAGATAGCGACCACAAAGCCGGCAGTCACCACAGAAAGCTCCCAGCTCTTGCCCAGAATTTTGATCACGCCCCACACGGCCATAATGGGGGCCTTGATCATCATCTGCAGGCCCATGGCGACGATCATCTGAATCTGCGTGATGTCGTTGGTGGTTCGGGTGATCAGGCTGGGCACGGAGAAATCAGACATTTCCTCCTGCCCGATGTCCATCACGTGATGGAAGACTTTCTCCCGAACGACAAAGCTGAAGCCGGAAGCCGTCCGGGCGGAAAGATAGCCGCAAACGACTGCCAGCAGCGCGCTGGCCGCCGTGCAGCCCAGCATTTTCAGACCGACGTTCAGAATGTCCGCCGTCTGGCCGGAGGTCTTGATGAGCATGGTCAGCTCCGTCATGTAGTCCGGCAGCCGCAGGTCAAAGTAAATCTGCCCTACCACAAAGACCAGACAGATCAGCGCCATCAGAGCCTCTTTCCGGCGCATGTTTTTCAGTAGTTTCAGCATGTTTTCACCCTCCTAATCTCCCAGTGGAATCAGAGCCCATGGCGCAAAATATCTTCCAGATTCTCCCCAAAGCGGGTCAGCGTCCTGCGGAAGGACTCCATATCGCTTTCGTTGATGCCGTCCGACAGCTTATTCGCAAAGGCCTTTTGCAGCTTGCGGCCCTCTGCGACGACAGATTGTGCCTTTTCCGTACAGGTCAGCCGTGTCTTGCGCCGGTCGTTTGCGGCCTCTGCCCGAACCAGCAGCCCTTCGTTCACCAGCCTGTCCACATGAACCGAGACGATTCCTGGCTTGAGGCCGCGACATTGGCAGATGTCGCTGGCGGTGTTCCTGTCCGGGTTGTTGGCCACAAACAGCAGAATATCCATCGCCATCGGCGGCAGGCCCGTTTCCCGGCAAAGGGGCTGCAGCACGTTGTGATACGCGTCAATAAACTTGGCAGCGTGGCTGAACATCCGGGAGCCGGTCAGATTCCACTCAGGCATGTTCTCCTCCTGTTAGATAGTTTAATATTGGAACATTCAAAATTATACTGATTTTGAAAGGAAAGTCAATGAACGAATTGTGAACGCAAGGTAAACTCAAAAGCAAAAAGCGCTGCTTCTCCTTAATAGAGAAGCAGCGCTGAAAGAATGGGGGAAGGGTCAGCCCTTGCTGACCTGCTGCCCGTTCACAAACACAGCCTTGGTCTTGCACTGAATATCCCGCAGGGGATTGCCCTCGAAAATGGCGATATCTGCGTCCTTGCCCACTTCCAGAGAGCCGACGCGGTCGGAAATGCCGATCACATGGGCAGGATTGATGGTGATAGCCCGCCAGGCGGATTCTTCCTTCATGCCCGCCTTGACGGCCAGCCCGGCGCACAGGGGCAGGTAGTACAGCGGGATCACGGGCGCGTCGGTGATGATGCAGACTTCCAGCCCGGCGTTATCCAGAATGCCGGGCGTAGCGAAGCTCTTTTCCCGCAGCTCCACCTTGGTCTTGGAGCCAAAGGAAGGGCCGACCAGCACCGGCTTGCCCGCCTTGACCAGATGATCCACGATCAAATGGCCCTCGGTCACGTGATCCAGCGTGATATCCACGTCAAATTCCCGGGCAATGCGCAGGGCGGTGAGGATATCGTCCGCCCGGTGGGCATGAGCCTTTAGGGGAATTTCCTTGCGGATGACGGGCAGCAGGGCTTCCAGCTGCATATCGAAGGGACGGGTCTTTTCCGGGTCCTTTTCGGCGGCCTCCACCTCGGCGGCATAGCGCTTCGCCTTGAAAAGCTGTTCCCGCAGCAGCGCCGCGATCGCCATGCGGGTCACAGGCTCCTTTTTGCCGTTCTGTCCATAGCAGCCCTTGGGGTTTTCACCGAAAGCGATCTTCATGGCGGCAGGGTACTTGACGACCATATCGTCTACGCAGTCGCCGTACAGCTTCAGCGCCACAAAAGAGCCGCCCAGCACATTGGCGGAGCCGGGGCCGGTTACAGCGGTGGTCACGCCACCCGCCAGCGCGTTGGCAAAAGCCTCGCACCGGGGATTGATGCCGTCAATGGCCCGCAGCTCGGGCGTGACGGGGCTGGAATATTCGTTGGTGTCGTTGCCCTCCCAGCGAACGCCCTCTTCGTCGATGCCGATATGGCAGTGCGCGTCAATAAAGCCGGGCGTTACCAGACAGCCGGAAGCGTCCAGCACTTCCACGCCCTCCGGCGCATCCACCTTTTGGCCGATTGCCGCAATTTTTCCATCGTCGCCGATGAGCAGCTCGCCGTTTTCCATTTCTTCGCCCACAATGGGCTTGATTTTTCCACCGCGGATTAACAGCATGGGATATGCCCTCCTTTGATTTGTTCACGTTCAGACAGTATTTATCCATTGAGAGGGGAAATTCCTTCTGAAAAATGAAAAGCAGATTCATCAAGACGAAAACAGACGGACGAAAAAACGTCCGTCTGACGAAAAGACTATTTCTCCAGAATCCACTCGCACAGCTCTTTCATACTCCGAACGTGCTTTTCAGCGCGGCAATCCGGGTAAAAGTTCTCGGGGTCAAAAAGGATACCGCTCATTCCGGCGTTATATCCGCTCTGAACGTCGATCTCCCGGTCCCCGATCATGGCGCATTCCGAAACGTCCAAGCCATTCCGCCTCGCCAGTGCAAGCAGCGCGTCCGGCGCGGGCTTTAACGGAAAGCCATCTTCGGAGGTGACAAAGTCACTGAAAAGCGGCCATAGCCCATCCTGTTCCAGCTGTTTTCTGGCAGTCAGGCTTCGGTGCGTGTACAGATAATGCCTTACGCCGTTGGCCTGCAGCGTTTTCAGACACTGAGCCGTTCCTTCATAGAGAGGAAAAGACGCAATGGCGTGATGAAAGCTCTGGAACCTCGCCATCAGTTCTTCCTGCGGAAGGCCGCCGCCAAAGGTGTTCAGCGCGTGAGAAACCAGAATTTTCGCTTCCCGAAGCAGTTCCTCATCCGGTGGAACAGGCAGCGAATAGGATTGCAGTGTCTGCTTGAGGGCGTTCAGAATCTGCGGGTAGCTGTCGTACAGGGTTCCGTCAAAATCCCAGAAAAGATGCTTGTATCTCATTCTTCTTCCTGTTCCTCATTGCTGTCAGGCCTGGGTTCCAGTTTGCTGACCAGCGCGGATTCTACCCGGTGGTCGCAGATTTTCTCCACCTGAATTTTCAGCCCGTTGATTTCCACCAACGGTGTGCTTCCGTCTTCAGGAATGCTGGAGAACGTGCTGAATACCATACCGCCCAGCGTGTCGTATTCTTCTTCCAGCGGCAGTTCCACGTGGAGCGCGTCGGACAGCGTATCCAGATCCACAGAGCCGTCTACCCGCCAGAGGTTCTCGCCGATCTGTTCAATTTCGTTTTCTTCGGAGGGATCAAATTCGTCGTAAATGTTGCCGACGATCTCTTCCAGAAGATCCTCCATGGTCACGATACCGCTCATGCCGCCGTATTCGTCCACGACTACGGCAAGATGGATTTTCTGCTTCTGCATGTTGTTGAACAGCGTATCCGCGGGAACGGTTTCCGGCACCAGATAGGCGGAACGCAGCAGTTCCCGAACCGTTTTGGGATGAGAAGACTGAGCGTTAAGCAGGAAATCACGGGTATTGAGTATGCCGATCACATCGTCGATGTCGCTGTCATATACCGGAAACCGGCTCAGGCCGCTCTCTTTGATCACCTTGAGAATTTCCTCCCGGGTATCGTCTACATGGATGGAAATCACATCGATCCGGTGAACCATTATGTCGGCGGCGGTCATGTTATTAAATTCAAAGATATTTTCGATCATGTTCCGTTCGTCCTGCTCAATGGCGCCGCTCTCGCTGCCGATATCGACCATCATGCGGATCTCCTCCTCCGTGACTTCCTCGCCGGAGTCATGGGGGTTGATGCCGAACAGCCGAAGCATGCCGTTGGTACTGACGGACAGCAACCATACGATCGGCGTAAAGATGACAGAAACAGCACGGATTATGCCGCAGGAAAAGGAGGCGACCTTTTCAGGATTCTGCAGGGCAATCCGCTTGGGCGTCAGTTCGCCCAGAACGATCATGAAATAGCTGAGGATCAGCGTGATCAGAACCACGCAGATACTGTTCAGCGTTTTCAGGGAAACGAACGTCCAGCCGGCATTGTACAAGGACTGCGCCATCAGGGACGCAAACCGCTCGGACGCGAAGGCGCTGGCCAGGAAACCGCTCAGGGTGATACAAACCTGAATGGTGGAGAGGAACTTTGTGGGAGCCTCTACCATTTTCAGCATTTGCACGGCTTTTGCATCGCCGGTTTCGGCCTGTTTTTTGATTTTGTTTTCATTGAGAGAAACGACAGCCGTTTCCGTTGCGGCAAAGAACGCGTTGACGAGAATCAGGATGAGCTGCAACAATAACTGACTGCCTATGGGGTCGCCGTCCAAAGAAATTCCTCCTTAACCTGTGCAGCCAAAGCTGCATGATAAAAAATTATATCATAGCTTTTTGAAATTGAAAACGTCATTTTGTAAAATTCATCCCCATACAGGAAATTTTTTTCAAAAAATCCCTTGCGCCAGAAGACGCAAGGGGGAAAGGATTATTCTGTCAGCGCGGGAAAGACCGCGTTTTCCGGCTGAACCATTTTTTCAAAGCCGATCTTGTGTTCGTCGTTCACATACAGGCGCACATCGTCGCCCAGCGCGATATGCCCGGCGATGATCTCCTCGCTCAGCGCGTCCTCAACGGCCCGCTGAATGGTACGGCGAAGGGGCCGTGCGCCATAGGCGGGGTCATATCCGTCGTGGGCCAGAAGATCAACGACTTCTCCGTCGTAATGAAGATGAATGCCGCGTTGGCCCAGCCGCCTGCTGACGGTGCCAAGCATCAGTTCGGTGATCTTATGGATGTCGTCCGGTTCCAGTGCGTGGAAGACGATCAGATCGTCAATTCGATTGATGAATTCCGGCCGGAACAGATCCTTCACCTCATGCATGACCCTTTCTTTCATGGCCTCGTAATCCCGGGCGGTTTCCACCGTCCCGCCGAAGCCCAGTGTGCGGCTGTTGTTGATGCTGCCGGCTCCCGCGTTGGAGGTCATGACGATGATGGTGTTTTTGAAGTTCACCACCCGGCCGTTGCTGTCGGTGAGACGGCCGTCGTCCAGAATCTGGAGCAGAATGTTGAACACGTCGGGATGGGCCTTTTCCACTTCGTCGAAAAGCACCACGCTGTAGGGCTTGTTGCGAACCTTCTGGGTAAGCTGGCCGCCTTCTTCGTAGCCCACATATCCCGGAGGCGAGCCTACCAGACGGGAAACGCTGTGCTTCTCCATGTATTCGCTCATGTCGATGCGGATCACGGCGTTCTCATCATCGAACATGGCTTCGCCAAGCGCACGGCACAGCTCCGTTTTACCAACGCCCGTGGGACCCAGGAAAATGAAGGAGCCGATAGGCCGCTTGGGATCCTGCAGTCCGGCTCTGGCCCGGCGAAGGGCGCGGCTGACGGCGCTGATGGCCTCGTCCTGTCCCACCACCCGCTGGTGAAGCAGCTCTTCCATGTGCAGGAGACGCTGCCCTTCGTCTTCCGTCATTTTTTTGACCGGAATGCCCGTCCAGCTGGCAACGATCTGGGCAATATCCTCATCGGTGACAACGTCGTGGGTGGCGCTTTTGCGCTGCTCCCATGCGGCGCGCTTCTGCGCCACTTCTTCCTTCAGCGCCCGTTCCTCGTCGCGCAGGCCGGCGGCCTTTTCAAAGTCCTGATGAGCGATGGCTTCTTTCTTTTCATTCTGCAGCGCTTTCAGCCGTTCCTCCTGTTCCTTTACGTCCGGCGGTGCGGTAAAACTGTGCAGGCGGACGCGGGAGGCGGCCTCGTCCATCAGGTCAATCGCCTTATCCGGCAGAAAGCGGTCGGAAATGTAACGGTCGGACAGGTTGACGGCCGCCTCCAGCGCTTCGTCGGTAATTTTGACTTTGTGATGGGCCTCGTAGCGATCCCGCAGGCCCTTCAGAATGGCCAGCGCCTCTTCGGCGGTCGGTTCTCCCACCATCACCGGCTGGAAACGCCGTTCCAGCGCCGCGTCCTTTTCGATGTTCTTGCGATATTCGTCGATGGTGGTAGCGCCGATGCACTGAAGCTCGCCCCGGGCCAGCGCGGGCTTGAGAATGTTGGCCGCATCCATGCTGCCTTCGGCCTTACCGGCCCCGATGATGGTATGGAACTCGTCGATGAACAGGATCACATTGCCCTGCTTGTGAACCTCCTGAATGGTGTCCTTCAGGCGTTCCTCAAATTCGCCGCGATATTTGCTGCCGGCAATCATGCTGCCCAGATCCAGCGAAAGGATCCGCTTGCCGGTCAGCGTTTCCGGTACTTTTCCGGACACGATCAGCTGGGCAAGCCCCTCAATGACGGCGCTCTTGCCAACGCCCGGCTCGCCGATGAGCACCGGATTGTTCTTGGTGCGGCGGCTCATGATCTGCATGATCCGCTCGATCTCGGTCGTGCGTCCCACAACAGGATCCAGTTCGCCGTTCTGCGCGGCTCTGGTCAGGTCGCGGCTGTATTTTTCCAATGGATTGTCGCTTTCACCGCGGGCTTCGTTTTCCTGACCGGATTGGGCATTTTCGCCGTCGGGCTGGTTGTTTTTCAGGCTTTCCAATATCTGCTTCTGCAGTTCCTGCGGATTGACACCCATATCCCGCAGCAGGGTAATGGCCACACCCTCGCCCTCCCTAAGCAGCGCCAACCAGAAATGCTCGGTGCCCACATAGCTGTGACCCAGACGGCGGCTTTCCAGAATGCTGCTTTCCAGAATTTTTTTGCTTCTGGGCGTCAGCTCCAGCATACCGCCGCCCTGCCGGGTGCCTTCGCCCAGAATGGCATGAATGCGTTCATAAACCGTAGTATAGTTGACATTTTCCGGCAAAAGCTGGGAAATGATGTCACCCGGCTCTTTCAGCAGGCCCAGCAGCAGATGCTCGGTGCCCACATAGGGTTGCCGGAGAGAGACGGCGGCCTGCTGGGCCGCAGCAACGGCCCGTTGGGCCCGCTGGGTGAATCTTCCAAAAATAGGCATAGGTTTCCTCCTGTTATGAATGATTCTCGGACGGTTTCAACGCTTCCCGAAGCAGCAGGCACCGGGCCTGTTCCACAGGAAGTTCCAGTTGATTCCGCTTCGCGTATTGCTTTACGTGCGCATCCTGCGCGGTGGACAGAAGCTCGTCGGACACGGAAACCGGCGTTGGCAGAATGTTCATGGCGCTGCCCAGCCGCAGATTGCTCCAATGCTGCATGAACTCCTTTTCGTTCATGAGAACGGCATATCGCAGCGCGCCGTAGCTGCGCCACAGAGCGTCTTCCACCTCGGCCTGCTGCGTGGTGCGGCAGCGCTCCCGCAGGTTGCTTTCCAGATCGATCAGCTGCCTGCCAACGGCGGTGACGGCGTCGATGATGTCTTCCTCCCGGCGGCCCAGCGTGATCTGATTGCTGACCTGATAGAGGTCGCCCAGCGCTTCACTGCCTTCGCCGTAGATGCCCCGCATGGTCAGGCCCAGCTTGGCGACGCTCTGGTTGACGTTGCCCATCTGCTTGAAGCGGGTCAGCATGGGCAGATGAAGCATCAGCGAGGCCCGAAGACCGGTTCCCGTATTGGTGGGGCAGGAGGTCAGGTAGCCAAGCTGGGGATCAAAGCTGAACCCGCAGCCTTTTTCCAGAATTTCCTCCGCCCGGAAAGCCTCTTCCGCCGCCTCGCCTAAATGATTCCCCGGCGACAGAGATTGAATCCGCAGATGATCCTCTTCGTTCATCATGATGCTGACTTTTTCATCCTGCCGGATCAGCGCCGCGCCGATGGCGCTGTGCTTGAGCAGGTCGCGGCTGATGAGGTGCGCGTCCACCAGCGCCATTCGATCGTCCGGAAGCATGGAACGAAGCAGATGAAGGGTGTAAATTTCTTCCGTACCGGTATGCATGGCCTGACAGGCGCGCTCAATGCAGCTTTCCGCGTCCTCCGGCCGTTCCATACTGGAAAAGGGGAGATCGGGATAATTCCGCGCCAGCCGGATGCGTCCGGAGACGGCGATCGCATTCTGACACTCGCTCACAGGCTGATCTCTCCTTTCTCATCGGACGACGAATCGGACGACGGCGTCTCCTCCTGTGTTTCAGGCGCCGGAGACACGTTTACGGCTTCCTGCCCGGCAAGCGCCCGAAGCTCATCGCGGTATTTTGCCGCATCCTCAAAATTTTCACAGGCTACGGCCTCTTCCATTTTCAGCCGGATTTCCTCCCGCTTCTGTTCCAGCGGCGAGAGCTGCGGCTGAGCAGGCGCTTCTTCGAAGCACGCCGGTTTGCGGCCCTCGTGCTGGATGTTGCCGTGGATCCGCTGCAAGACCGGTCGGAGCTGGTCGGCAAAATCATGATAGCACTGGGCGCAGCCAAGACGACCAGTCCGCTCAAAGGCAGAGTAGTGCATTCCGCATCCGCTGCAGACCGGACTGTCGTCGTTTTCCTCCGCCGACTGGCTCAGAATAGACAAGATAGAGCTTAGGAAGCCGGAAATATCGCCGCCAGTCAGGCTCAGTTCCATCTTTTGCATACATTCGCCGCATAGATGGCGCGTGGTCGTTTCGCCGCCGGAGGTAATGGTAACGGAAAAAGCCGCTTCGTTTTTTTGACATTCCTCGCAAAGCATGGTTGATTCCCTCCTTCGTCTGGCCGGTCGTCTCAGGACTGCGCAGGCGCGCCCTTGTGGGCGACCTCCATCAGCATGCTTTTCAGAATCCTGGCCCGCTGTGCGTCTTTCATCTGCGCCGTTACCGGCAGGCTGAGCGCCTGCGGCGAAACAGCCGCTCGCATGATGGCAGCTTCTCCGGCGGTAATGGCCTTGCGCTCGCTGAGCTGCTGGATCAGATGATTGGCGGAGACCGTGTCAATGGAATCACCGATGCGCTCGTGGATCAGATACAGGAGCTGCTCGCCGGTGCTTTGTTTCATTCGGAAAATACGGATGCAACCGCCGCCGCCTCTCCGGCTTTCGATGATATAGCCGTGATCCGGGGTGAAGCGGGTGGACAGCACATAGTTAATCTGCGAAGGAGCGCAGTTGAAATATTCGGCCAGTTCGTTTCGTTTCAGCTCGATTTCCTGCGTTTCCTCCACTAACATGGTTTTGATGAATTGTTCGATCGTATCGCTGAGCCGCATACGCGACCCTCCTTTCCCAGAGAACGCCAAAGATAGTTTGACCGTCTTTGACCATTGAATTATAGCATGAATTCCTGAAAAACACAATGACCGAACCAGAACATTTTCGATAAATGCGGAGATGGTCGAAACGGATTCATTTTGCATAAATCAGAAAAGGATTGAAAACGCAAACCGGCTGTGCTATGATTACGATAAAAGCCGGTTAGATGCGTCAATGTGGTATGGAGACAAGCCTTCGGCAGGTCTGCCGGCCATTGGAGGAACGGATCCAACCGGGAACAAGCGAGGATATGAAAATGAAGAAACTATATGAGGCGTTGGAAATACCAAAGGGCGTGACAGCCGTCGTAGGCGGCGGGGGAAAGACCAGCCTGATCGACGAGCTGTGCCGCCAACTGCCGGGAAAAATTCTCAGACTGACAACGACCCGCATCCTGCCGCCGAAATGTCCATGCCTGATAGATCCCCGGCCCTCCGAGCTGCGGCAGGCTTTCGAAGAAGAACGAGTGCTGTGCATCGCCAGCTATGCGGAGCAGGATAAGCTGGCCCTTCCGGCCGTGGAGCTGGAACCGCTGCTGAACATGGCCGATTATGTGCTGGTGGAAGCGGATGGTTCCCGGGGGCTTCCCCTGAAAGCGCCCAACGACAAGGAACCCTATCTGACCGGCCGGGAAGCCATGGTGATCGCCATGGCTGGAATGCGCGGCTTACAGCAGCCCATTGCAGAAGCCGCCCATCGGGCGGAACGCTATGCGGCGCTGATTCGCAAGACTGTGACGGATACGGCTTCCCCGGAGGATGCCGCCGCCGTTTTGGAAAGCGACGCGGGCCTGCGCAAGCGGGTAAACTGCCGCTTCGCCGTGGTGCTGAATCAGTGCGATACGCCGGAAAGGCTTCAGCTGGGCCGGGAATGTGCGGCGGCGCTGCAGTCGCCCTGCTTTTTGACAAGGCTCGAAAGCGACCCGGAATGGTGGATGGACGGAAAAGAAGTCTGAAGAGCAAAATCTGACCTTCTTTTTCCGTTGCGCTTCCGACGATTCTGTGGTACACTTCCTCCAAATAAGGGGGGATACCCATGGATCGCTGGGATCATCGGTTTATGAAAATGGCGTGGC
>CAKUCE010000057.1 GCA_934643535.1 uncultured Clostridia bacterium
ACGTAAAGGAAAACGAACAGCTTCAGACCGCCGCCGTCTGGGAAGCCGATTTTACGATTTCGGAATTGACGGCAGCCTGTCAGAAGCAGGGCGTAAGTGTCAAACCGCATACGGGCAGTGAATTGCAGATCGGTCAGCGGGGCGAAAGCGGGCGGGCGGTCACGCTGGAAATTGACGGTCAGTCCGTGAAGGCATCCGACCTGCGGCTGGCACTGGGCAGCACCAAAATGCGCTCCACGCTGCTGACCAGTCTCAAAATGCAGAATGGCAAGGTTCATATGGCCGGAAAGGGCTACGGCCACGGCGTTGGCATGAGTCAATGGGGGGCCTATGGCATGGCACAGGACGGCAAAACGGCAGAGCAGATCGTAAAACACTATTTCCAGAAGGTGGAAATTACGCAGGCCTGGAATTGAAAAAATTACACACTCAGTTCCAAACTATCCGTAGCAATAAGCATGCATATCCCCTGTTTATCCAGCAAACGCTTTGTCTGGTATAATTCTTCCATAAAGCGAGGGGCATAATGCGTAACGCACATTTTCTGAATCGTTTGTTTTTCCAACACAGGAAGATACTGAGTAGCAGGAAAATGAGCGGATTCGCAGATCAGAAGATCCAATTCTTGTTCCACGTAGGGAAAGTCTTTTTCGGGATTAGCCAAATCGCCGGTATACAATACGGATTTACCTTCGGCTTTCAGCAGATAAGCATGAGAACCGGGGCAATGCTGAGTGGGAATGGCGGTCACCTTTAATAAACCGTCGTCAAACACGATGCCTGTCCTGGCCTGATGATAGCGGATGGCCTTTTGACAGCCATTTTGCGTCACGGTCAGCCAGTCGTTGATGACACGCACAGCTTCCAAATCCGGCAGAACTACGTCAGGATCCACTTTTCGAAAATACCATGTAATCAGGTCGATAAACGGAATAAGACCGTTAGTATGGTCGCCATGCATATGAGTGATGAATATGCCTTTTACATCCTCGATGGATCTGCCGCGGTTGCGCAGCGCTTCGATCGCATGCGTTCCCATATCGAAAAAGTAAATATTTCCGCCTGTCTCGACCATCAGACAGGAACATCTGCGGTTGGCTTCTGGTATGCCGTGGCTCGTGCCGATAAAGGTGAATTTCATTTTTGGGCAAGCTCCTTTTCATGATAAAAAAGCAAGGCGGCGTTCTTCTACTCCGACTGGGAACAGAAGAACGCCGCCTATTATGCCGCTTATTTTCCCAGCTTGATGCAGGCCGGGCCCTCCGGACGAATGTCCAGCACGTTGCAGCAGTGCTGACCAAATACAGATTCCATTTCCTTTACAAAGGAAGGCAATTCCTTCGTAGGCACGAAGTTCAGCGTAGTGCCGGCAAAACCGCCGCCGTGAACGCGCCACGCGCCCTTGCCGGCGAGACGGCGTTCGGCCATCATCACCGCCAGACAAAGTTCCTGATGCTGCGCCGAAGCAAAGAGATTCTGCAGATAGCAATAGCTGCTGCGACCGCTTTCAATGACCAGACGAAGGAATTCAGGCAGATTGTCCTCCTGCAGAGCAGTCACCTGATCGGAAACGCGGCGGTTTTCATCAAAGAAATGAGCGGCGCGGAGAATAGCCCGGTCGGCGTTGGGCACATCCAGCTTTTCCCGAACAACGGGCAGACTCAGGAAGAACTGCTCCGGCTGCACCTGACGCAGCACTTCCTGCCCGAAAACCTTCGCTACCGCTTTCATTTCGGCAGGAATGGAGGCGTAGTCGGCCGTCAGATCGTCATGGCTTCCGCCGGTATTGACCACGACCAGCGAATATCCCTTTTTGGAAAAGTCATAATTCATGGGCTTGACCTGAGGGTCTTCGTTTTGGAAGTCGATGTACGCCAGACCGCCGGTGCTGCTGGCCATCTGATCCAGCAGTCCGCTGGGCTTGCCGAAGTATACATTTTCCGCAAACTGAGAGATTTTGGCGCGATGCTTGTATTCCAGCGTGCCGTGATTGTAAAGTTCATCAAAAATCGCGCACAGCATGACTTCGAAAGCCGCGGAGCTGCTCAGGCCGCTGCCGCCGCGTACCGTGGAGGTAATGGCAGCGTCAAAGCCGCCGATTTGGTAGCCTTCCTCCTGCAGCTTGTAGGCCACGCCGCGGATCAGTGCAGCAGTGGTATTCTTTTCATCCTCACGGGCTTCCAGATCGTCCAGAGAAATGGAAATCGCCGGATAACCCTCACTGTGAACGTTTACCACGCCGTCCTCCCGGGGGGAAACGGCGGCGACGGTATCCAGATTCACGGCGGCAGTCAGCACCTTGCCGCGGTTATGATCGGTGTGGTTGCCGGAAATCTCCGTACGACCGGGCGCACTGATCATGTATACCGGGCCACTGGTGTTGAACAGATCCTCATGGCGCTTGAGCAGGGCGGTGTAACGGGTGGTCTGGGCCACCATCATGCCCTCCCGCTGACCGTAGAGAGTGTTGAGTCGCTTCATGACCTCGGGGGTTTTCAGCTGCCGAATCATCTGTGCGTACTGGCTCATATACTATCCCATCCTTTGCTTGTGTTCACATGCCTGTGGGCGGTTTACTCCTGCGTTCTCGCGGCAACATTCTGCCAGAAATCGATCATTTCCTGCATTCCCTTTTCCCGGATCGTCTGACGGAATTGGGCGATGCTTTCGTCGTTCAGCTCCGCTTCACCCAGCACAAATCGGGCCAGGCTTTCATCTACATAGCGTCCCAGCTCGCTCTGCAGCGGACGGAGCTGAGCGCTTTCCTCGAGGGTGAGGGTATAGGAAGTGGGGAACGGTTCCTTCAGGTAAACGGCAAAGTCAGCCATTTCCTGCGTCAGCCGGGTGACGCTCTGCTCGGCGTAGCGGGAATAGAATTCCTGCGGGAAAAGCCAGGGCATTTCGCCGCTGTCATAGATGCTCAGCTCATAGAGCTGGCTGGAAGAAACCTTGTCGATACCGCCCTTCCACTGCCACTGATTGTCATCGTTGATGATGTACATGTCACCTTCCCTGCCCAGCATGGCTTCGATTGCGCCCTCCTCGGTATAGAGGATGTCTACCCACTGAAGCAGCGCGGCAGGGTCGGAGCAGGCGGAAGTGATGGCGAAGGTGCCTCGGGTCAGCGTCCCGCACAGATCGCGGTAAATCTGCTGGCCGTCGTAAGCCATCGGGGCCAGGATCACGTAGTCCGAAGCCTGATCGTAGGTCACAATGCTCATGGGACTGGGAGCAAAGAAAACGCCGTAGGTTTCGGGCGCTTTGCTGTCCGTGGTGCGGCGAAGCACATCGGAGGTATAGAAGCCGTTGGGATCCAGCAGTCCTTCGGCATACAGTTCCTTCAGCCATGCTGCCAGCTCAAAGAAGCTGTCTTCGTCCGGCCAGAAATGAACAGCCCCGTCATCGGCCAGATAGATGTTATAGTCGTTGGCCACCACACCGAAGGCGGAAGACAGGAATTTCAGTTCCCACGGGCCCAGAAAGCCCAGAGGGATTTCATCCTTCTTGTTGTTCTGGTTGGGATCCTTATCCCGGAAGGCGATTAGAACCTGCTTGAGGGATTCCAGATCGGTGGGCATGTCCAGCCCCAGATTTTTCAGCCAAGTCTGGTTGATCCACAGCACATCCTGCGTACTGGCGGAGTGAAGGGAAGGAAGCGCGCCGATCTTGCCGTTGGGCAGGGTAATAGCCTGCATCCATTCCGGATTTTCCGTCAGAAGCGCCCAAAGATGGGGAGCATTTTCTTCCAGAAGCGGCTTCAGGTCGATCAACTGGCCTGATTCGGTATAGCGGATCAGTTCCTCGCTAGTCAGGCTGGCCTTGAACAGCACATCCGGCAGTTCGCCGGTAGCGAACATCTGAGCCTTGGCCTTCTGCCAGTCGGCACTGTTTTTATATTCCTGAAAGGTAAAGGAAACGCCGGTACGCTCCTGCATCCGGACAAAAAACTGATTGGTTTCCCAGTCGTGATTGCTGTCCTCGCCGTCGTAGCCCGCCATGGAAAAAGTGGTTTCCGCATTCGCAGCGGCCAATGGAAGGAGCAGAACGCACAGCGCAAGGCACAGAAAACGTTTCAACATAGCCTGCCTCCGTTCAAAAGTAGTGAAAACCGGTAAACTTACGAATTGAATGCCACAATATATTATAACCGATTTGCCCACGTTTGGAAAGAAAAAAATTCCCGTAAAAACGTAAAAAGGGGTTGACAGATTCATATGAGCGGAGTATCATATGAACATAAGTTCAAATGAATGAAAATTCAAATGAACTGCAATTCATATGAATGGAGGTGCTTGAACATGCACGATCATCATTCCCTGCTGGACGAGGTGCATCAGGTTATTCCCGACGACGAACTCCTGTGTGATCTGGCGGATCTGTTCAAAATCTTCGGGGATTCCACCCGCATCAAGATTCTTTACGGCCTGTTTGAATCGGAAATGTGCGTGTGCGCCATCGCCGAGCTGCTGGGCATGAGTCAGTCGGCCATTTCTCACCAGCTGAAGGTCCTTAAGGATAACAATCTGGTTGGAAACCGCCGGGAGGGGAAGACCGTCTACTATTACCTCGCGGACGAACACGTCCGCAGCATGATCGGACAGGGTTTCGAGCATCTGACAGAAGAAAGGAAGGCAGCCAAATGAAAAAGACCTATGCACTGGATGAACTGGATTGCGCCAACTGCGGGCTGAAGATGGAGGATGCCGTTCGGAAGATCGAAGGCGTGAAGAGCGTCAATATTTCTTTCATGACGCAGAAGATCACACTGGAAGCAGACGATGCAGACTTCGACCGGGTACTGAAGGAAGTGGTCAAGGCCTGCAAAAAGGTGGAGCCTGACTGCCGCATCGTCGTAAAGTAAGGTTTAGCCAAAACAACAAAAGACCCCTGCGGTATAACGCGGGGCAGGGAGGAAATTTCCATGAGCATGAGCCGGAAACAGAAAAAGAACCTGATTCGGATCATCGTATCGCTGGTGCTGCTGGCCGCTGCGTGGATCGTGACCGCGACGCTTTTGCCAGATCTGGGCATTTGGAACCTGCTGATCTTTGCGGTGCCTTATCTGGTGGCGGGCTACGATGTGCTTCTTTCTGCCGGACGGAACATTCTGCACGGCCAGATCTTCGATGAAAAGTTCCTGATGGCGCTGGCTACGCTGGGCGCGTTTGTGCTGGGCGATTATAAAGAGGGCGTGGCCGTCATGCTGTTCTATCAGGTAGGCGAATGGTTCCAGAGCGTAGCCGTCGGTCAGAGCCGCCGCTCCATCGCCGCCCTGATGGAGATCCGCCCCGATACCGCCACCGTCATTCGGGACGGTCAGGAGCTGGAGGTTTCCCCCGAGGACGTGCAGCCGGGCGAGACGATTCTGGTCAAGCCCGGGGAAAAGATCCCGCTGGACGGCGAAATTCTGGAAGGCTCTACCACGGTGAACACCGCCGCGCTGACGGGCGAAAGCCTGCCGGTGGACAAGGTGGCGGGAGAAAATGTGGTCAGCGGCAGCGTCAATCTGAGCGGCGTCATTACCGTGAAGGTACAGAGCGTTTATGCGGAAAGCACCGTTGCCCACATTCTGAACCTGATGGAGGAATCCGCCTCCAAAAAGGCGAAGGTGGAAGGCTTCATTACCCGTTTTGCCAAGGTATACACCCCCTGCGTGGTGATCAGCGCCCTGCTGTTGTTCCTGATCCCGCCGGTGTTCTTCGGCGGTGCATGGGCGGAATGGGCGGAGCGCGCCCTGAATTTCCTGGTGGTATCCTGCCCCTGCGCGCTGGTGGTTTCCGTGCCGCTGTCTTTCTTCGGAGGATTGGGCGGCGCGTCCAAACAGGGCATTCTGGTAAAGGGCTCCAATTATATGGAACTGCTTTCCAAGGTGGATACGCTGGTCTTTGACAAGACCGGTACGCTGACGCAGGGACGCTTTGAGGTGAGCGCCATTCACTCCGACAGCGTCAATGAGCAGCAGCTTCTGGACCTTGCCGCTGCGGTGGAGAGCTTCTCTTCTCACCCCATTGCCGCCTCCATCGTGCGGGCGCATAAGGGCCATATTGAGTCCGAGCGTGTGAACAATGTACGCGAAGTGGCCGGTCAGGGCCTGACGGCGGAGATCGATGGTCGGCTGGTAGCTGTGGGCAATGGCCGACTGATGGAAGCGCAGGGCGCTCATTGGCATGAATGCCATCTGCCCGGCACGGCGGTTCACATCTGCCGGGACGGCGAATATCTGGGCCATGTGGTGATCTCCGACGTGGTGAAGCCGGAAGCTGCGGATGCGATCCGCCAGCTAAAAGCCCTTGGCGTGAAAAAGACCGTGATGCTCACTGGTGATAAGAAAGACACCGCCGAGGCCGTTCGGGCGGAGACGGGTGTGGATGAGGCTTACTCGCAGTTAATGCCTCAGGACAAGGTCAGCCGCGTGGAGGGCCTGCTGGGCGAAGAACACACGGTAGCCTTTGTCGGCGACGGCATCAATGACGCTCCGGTGCTTTCCCGTGCCGATCTGGGCATTGCCATGGGCGCGATGGGCAGCGATGCGGCTATCGAGGCGGCTGACGTGGTGCTGATGGACGATCATCTGGATCGTCTGCCCAAGGCCGTGTCCATCTCCCGCCGCACGATGCGCATCGTCCATGAGAATATCATTTTCTCTCTGGCGGTCAAAGCCGTTGTCCTGCTTCTGAGCGCGCTGGGTCTGGTAAACATGTGGGTAGCCGTTTTTGCCGACGTGGGCGTACTGATCCTGGCGGTACTCAACGCCATGCGCACGCTGCGCGGCTGACGCGGAGGCCCGCCTGTCAGGTTTTCTTTTGAGGGACGTTCTTCCCATCGGGAGAAAAATTCTTCTGCGGGAAGGGCGTCCTTTCCCGTGACACTTGACCAGCTTTCGCAGCTGAAGGAGGAAGGCCGCGCCGTCGCGCCGTGCGGAATTGTCCGCTTTGCCATGGGCGAAGACAGCCGCGAGCCGTTTACCGTGAAAGTGTCTGTCAAAGCATAAGGCGCTGCCGTTCGGACCGCTCCAAAAAAGCTCCCCGGCCCATGCTGTTGGTTGGACTGTACCCGAAAAAACGGACAGTGAAAAAAGAGACCTCCTGTTGTAGAATAGATGAAGAACTACAACAGGAGGTTTTATCATGCCAAGGACATATACAAAAATGGAAATGCTGTCTGACGAAGTATTCAAGAGAAAGGAAGCGGGAGAAACAAACCGACAGATAGCAGAAAGTTACGGATTGACCAAGAAACAGATTAAGCAATTCGTTAGTCGTCAAAATCGAAAGATGCGCTTGATTGAAGCAGGATATATTCCTCAGCCCAAGGGAAGGCCAAGGAAAGATAGCGGAACGGAAGAAGCGCGTCGGAATAATGAATTGATACAGCTTAGAATGACTGTGAAGCTGCTGCGAAATTTTCTGTCAGAAGCTGGGAGGAGGTGAGCTTAAAATATCGAGTCATAGAAAGATTTCGCGGAACATACGCGATAAAAGCAATGTGCGCAGTTTTTGAGGTGTCTCGCAGCGGATACTACGCATGGCGTTCTCGACAGAGCAAAGTGCCGAAGGCTCAGTGGCTGGTGGATATGATTGTAGCCTGTCAGGAAAAATGTAAACAAACGTATGGCTGCCGAAGGGTGAGGCGCTGGTTGGAACGTCAGACCGGAAAAAAGGTGAATCTCAAAGCTGTTTTGAGAATTATGCGGAAGCTGGACCTGCTGTCGCAGATTCGTCGCAGGCATCCTTATACACTATACAAGCAAGCTGCTTACAAATATGATAATCTGCTAAACAGACAGTTCGAACAGGAGAATAAAAATAAGTTTTGGGTTACGGATATCACATACATTCCAGTGGCTAACGGAATGATCTATATGTGTGCAGTTCTCGATTTATGCGGACGTGCAGTGCTGGCGTGGAGAATCGGCAGTGATATGACATCTTCTTTGGTTACAGATACGATACGGGATGCATTAAGACAGGAAAAGGTCGCCGATGGACTCTCCCTCCACAGCGACCAGGGGTCTCAATACACATCCAAAGCATACTTTGACCTGAGTCAAGATTACCACTTTACACCGTCGATGTCCAGACCTGGATGCCCTTATGATAACTCTGCTATGGAAAATTTCTTTGGAACGCTTAAAACGGAGTGTTTGTACAGAGCTCACTTCACTACCCGTGAGGAAGCTGAACGACTGGTTGCAGAGTACGTTTTCTTCTACAACAACGAACGCATTAACCTGAAAAACGGCCTCACTCCGAATGAAATCCGAAGCAAGGCCGCGTAATCTCACGAAATTCTACGATAGGCTTTTATTTTTCTGTCCGATGAACTGGGTACAGTCCAGGTTCAGCATAGGACCAGGGAGCTTTTTTGACGATGGGAAAACGCGGTTTATCTCCAATCCCGGCCGGTCGGAACAGGCTGTTCCTGTTCATCCAGCCAGTAGGTTTTCAGCTCAGGCATATCATCCGTGGGCGTAAAGCGCCCCTCCGGTACATCCAACCCGATAGAACCGTGATTCAGAATCAGCGAAACGTAATCCTGAATGGAGGTCAGAGGCTTTTCCAGCCGGACGCCGAAAATCCCTTCCCGCTCCAGTTTCCGGGGCCAGCCGGAGTTGTGGTTGTCTGAACCGGCCGTCATGGGAAGATGGTATTCCGTTCCATAACGGTACGCCATTGCGTCATTATAGGGATGGTTGCCCGCGTTGGCGGCCTCGATGCCGTCACAGTAGCGCAGCCCCAGCCGGATCTTGTCAATGTAGCCCCTGTCCCGGAAGGGGTGCGCCTGTACCACGCAGCCGCCTGCCGCGTGAACGCCGTCCAGCTGTTCCTGGCGGGTCCAGTGTTCCACCTCCGGATGCGCCAGCAGCCACTCCTTATCAAGACCATAGATCAGATATTCGTCGCCCTGATAATTCTGTTCCCAGCCGAAAAACACATCCAGACCGATTCGCTGGCCTTCCCGCCACGCATCCTCGTAACCGAGGCAGAAAAGCTCCACGCGCTGTTCCCACGGCAGGTCGGACGGAACGCCGGTATTGCCGCCGAAAAAGTGATCGGTGATGATGATGCCCTGGAATCCCAGCTTTTTATAGAATTGGGCGTGCTGCTTGCCGGTGGACACGCCGCACAGGCTGCCGAACCGGGTGTGCATATGAGTCTCGTACAGGTAGGACATGGGTTTCTTGATGCTCCTTCAGTATTCAATAATAGGGGTAGATCGTTATTTTACCGCTACCAGATGGAATTGAGTGGCCATATAATCGCCCCAGGCATGCGGGATGGTCAGGCCGTGGGACATCAGCTCGTCGCCGCCGTAAACACGACCGCTTTCCACGTCGCGGTAATCCCTTTCGGGATCCAGTCCCCGCAGGGGCAGCAGCACGGGCGTCGTATTGGGTTCCGCAGGGCCGTAAACGTGAGTAACGACAGCCTCGCTTTGATCCTCACTGACGCTCATGAACGCCGTTTCATTGCCTTCGAAGGGGGAACGGAGCCGGTAGAATTCGCCGTACAGAAGCAGAGGCTGCAGCGCCTTGACTTTTCCGTTCAGGCGGCGAATTTCGTCCAGTTCTTCCACCGGCAGTTTCGTCAGATCCAGCTCATAGCCGTAGGTGCCGCACATGGCCACCGCCGCCCGGGTAAACAGCGGCGTGATACGGCCCGTCTGGTGATTGGGCACGGCGGATACATGAGCGCCCATGGTGGATACTGGGAACAGCATGGAGGTGCCGTACTGGATGCGGCAGCGCATGAACGCATCGGAATCGTCGCTGCACCAGGCCTGAGGCATATAGTACATCATGCCGAAGTCGAAACGTCCGCCGCCGCCGGCGCAGCTTTCAAACAGCACATGGGGGAAGCGGCTGGTTACGGCTTCCAGGATCTCGTACAGGCCCAGAATGTAACGGTGGTTCAGCTCCTTCTGATGAGCGCTGTCCAGCCCGTCGGAATGGAGCATGTTGATATTCCGGTTCATATCCCACTTGACGTAGTCCACATTGCCGCGTTCCATGGCCGCGCAGACTGCGTCAACGACGTATTCCCGCACTTCCTGCCGGCTCAGATCCAGCACCAGCTGGTTGCGGCTTTCCACCTGCATCCGTCCGGGAATGTGGATGCACCAGTCGGGATGAGCGCGATACAGGTCGCTGTCAGGAGAAATCATCTCCGGCTCAAACCACAGGCCGAATTTCAGTCCCAGTCCGTGGATCCGGTCGGACAGGCCCCGCAGGCCGTCCGGCAGCTTGCGCCGGTCGTCCACCCAGTCGCCCAGAGAGCTGTTGTCCAGATCCCGGTGGCCAAACCAGCCGTCGTCCAGCACAAACAGGTCGATGCCGACATCCTTGGCGCAGGCAGCCAGTTCCAGCAGCTTCTCTTCATTGAAGCTGAAATAGGTGGCTTCCCAGTTGTTGACCAGCAGGGGACGGGCGGCGTGGGCAAACGCGCCCCGGGTGATGTGACGGCTGCACAGATGATGGAATTCACGGCTCATGCCGTTCAGGCCGTTGGGCGAATAGCACAGATAGGCTTCCGGAGTCTGGAAGTCTTCACCGGACTTCAGCTCCCAGCTGAACTGGAAGGGCTGGATACCGATCTGGGCGCGTGCCATATCGTTGCTGTCCACGAATACATTCGCCAGAAAGCTGCCGCTGTAACATAGGGACAGAGCGTAGACTTCGCCCTCGTCCTCGGTGACGCCGGACTTGCCCAGCGCCATGAAAGGACAGGCCTGATGGCTGCTGGCGCCGCGAACGGATTCCACGCCCTGATTGCCGGGCGTCAGCGGACGGGTATAAATCTGCCGTTCCCGCGCCCATGCGCCGCTCAGGGTCATGAGCTGGTAATGCGCGTTCTCAAAATCCACGCAGGCACTCAGGGCCTTTTCCAGCACCACGGGGGTTTCGCCGCCGTTTATCACCCGCATGTTCCGGGCGATAACGTCAATATCGGGGTATATGCTGTAGCTCAGCTCCACCTCAACGCCGCTTTGCTCGTCCCGCAGACGCAGCATCAGCGTTTCGGCTTCCTCGCCCCGGGCAGAGGGCAGACCCTTCAGCGCAGGCTTTCCTTTCAAAATTTCGTGGGAGACATAGCAAAGATCCAGCGTACTGCTGCCGTCGGCCTGCCGGACCTCCAGCATGCCCTGCCGCAGGTCGCCGCAGCCGAAGACCGGGCATTCCTGGGGCAGCGTATCGAGGGGAAGACCGTGCAGGGTGAAGTTTTCTTCCTGCTGGGTGCAGCAGCGCTCCATGGCGTCCGCATGAATGGCGCGCACTTTTCTGCCCCAATACTGATGAATCGGATACTTGCCCGCCACCAGACGGATGATATAGCTGATGCGATCGTTCTGCAGATGGAAGACATGGTTTTCCGGTGAATACAGGATCGACATAGGCATCCCCCAATCCATAAATGTTTTCTTTTTCTACCAATTAAAAGTATATCCCGCCGGACTTTCGTCTGTCAAGAGACAAACCTGTACTCCTGCCGCACGCTTCTTGACAAATTCTGCGAGGTGTATTAGTCTCTGACGGGAAGCCGGTTTTGACAGTTTTTGTACCGCAATAAAGGATAATGGAGGAATTTCCATGCTGGCAGTGGAACGCGCGGAATTTTGGGCAACGGATCCTCATTTTGATGAAGCGACTCAGAAGACGGCCAAAGAGCTCATGAGCAGCGAACAGGAGCTGCTTTCTGCCTTTGGAACGGAGCTGGTCTTCGGCACGGGCGGACTGCGGGGCGTGCTGGGCGTCGGCACCAATCGGATGAACGAATATACCGTGGGCCGTGCTACGCAGGGCCTGGCGGATCATCTTCGGAAAAACGGCGGAAGAAGCGTCGCCATCGGCTATGACTCCCGGCTCCGCTCCCGGGAATTTGCTTTCTTTGCAGCGGGCGTGTTGGCCCGGAATGGACTGACCGCTTACGTGTATCCTCGGCTGATGCCTACGCCCATGCTTTCCTTCGCAGTGCGGGAATTAGGCTGCGATGCGGGCATTGTCATCACGGCCAGCCATAATCCCGCCCAATACAATGGTTACAAGGTTTACGGCGCCGACGGGTGTCAGATCACGCAGGAAGCGGCGGAAGCCATTACCGCCTGCATCGAGAACGTGCCCTACGGCGCGGCGCAGGCACTGCCGGAGGAAGAAAGCCGTGCCGCCGGTCTGCTGCGGGACGTGCCCGAGGAGATCGTGGAGCGCTTTCTGGAAAAGACGCTGTCCTGCCGGGTGGCCCCGGAGGCGGAAGCGCCCCTGCACCTGATTTATACGCCGCTGCACGGAACGGGGCTGGAGCCGGTCACGAAGGTTTTCAGCCGTATGAAGGGCATTCAGTTCACCTGCGTTGCCGAACAGACTGCGCCGGACGGACATTTTCCCACCTGCCCCAAGCCCAATCCGGAGCTGCGGGAGGCGCTGCGCTGCGGGCTGGAATGGGCAGAGAAGGAGAAGGCCTCCCTGCTGATCGCCACCGACCCGGACTGTGATCGGGTGGGCGTAGCCGTCCGGGAAAAGGACGGACGCTATACCGTGCTGACGGGAAACGAAGTGGGGCTTCTGCTGCTGGAGCACATTCTAAAGACGCGCACCGGCCTTCACACCCTGCCGGAAGACCCGGTGGTGGTCAAGACCATTGTCACCAGCGATCTGGCGTTCGCCATTGCGCGCCGCTACGGGGCGGAAGTGAAGGAGTGCCTGACTGGCTTCAAGTATATCGGCGAGATCATCGGCCGTCTGGAGCAGGAAGGACACCCGGAACGTTATGTGTTCGGCTTCGAGGAAAGCTGCGGTTATCTGGCAGGCACCCATGTCCGGGACAAGGACGGCGTGATGGGCAGCATGCTGGTAGCGGAAATGGCACAGTGCGCCGCCGCTGAGGGCCGCACGCTGGCCGAAGAGATGGAGCATTTGTATGAAACCTACGGCTTCATGGAAAATCGCTTGCTGAATTTTGATATTGCGGGTGCGCAGCCCATGAAGGAAATGGCCCGCGTCATGGCTTCAATGCGGGAAGAACCCGTCCGCACGCTGGCCGGCAGCCCGGTGGAAACGGCGAAGGACTACCGCGATGGAATCGAAGGCCTGCCTGCCAGCGATGTGCTCAGCTATCAGACGGCTGACGGACGGAAGGCCATCGTGCGTCCTTCCGGGACAGAGCCCAAGGTCAAAGTCTATCTCAGCGCCCGCGCCGCCACCCGTGCCGAGGCCGAGGTGGCCGCGATCCGGGAGGCCGTGCGGGCGAGCCCGGCCATCAACTCGGACGAGACCGGCGTGCGCATTGACGGTCGCACTTGCTGGAACTGGGTGTTCCAGAACGACGAGGTGGTGATC
>CAKUCE010000058.1 GCA_934643535.1 uncultured Clostridia bacterium
GGCGTTGATCGCCAGCGCTTCGGCTTTTTCAATATTGGCGATCTTGCCGTATTGGGCGATCACGTCCTCGCAGAGATCGCCCTCCTCCGCAAAAACGCCCTGCAGGGTGCCGTCGGCGGGGGCGTAGAGCTTGGTGGTGTCCAGCTCCAGCACTACGTCGCCGGAGGAAATCCGCTCGCCGCCGTCCCAGTCATAGGGCAGCAGCACACCCGCAAAAGGCGCGGTCAGTTGAACGGTGTTCGCCGCATCCACCGTGGCGTTGGCGGTGGAGACGGTGACTTCCTCCGCGCTCGCCGCGCACAGGGGAGCCAGCATCAGCAGGCAAAGCACGAGACAGATCATTTTCTTTTTCATACTGAATTCCTCCCGTTTGTTGTTGGTTTATTCCACACTCTTCAAAGCCGCCACCATATCGATCCCCTTGACCTTGCGGGCCAGGAAACGGGTGACGAAGAAGGAGAAGGCGTAGGTGACGACGCAGCCGATCAGAACAGCCTTCCACGAAACGTAGGGCACAAACTGCATGGTTTTGCTGGCGCAGCTTTCCAGAATCGCGCCGGTGAGCCAGAAGCCCGGGCCAATGCCCAGAAGCACACCGAGACCGGTCAGCAGGTCGTTTTCCGTGGTGATCAGCCGGCGAATTTCCTTCTGGTGATAGCCCAGAACTTTCAGGGTGGCGTATTCCCGGGAACGCTCCATGAAGTTCAGAATGCCCATGTTGTACAGCATGACGAAGGCCAGACCCAGGGCGATGAAGAACATCAGCTTGAATACGCCGGTGACGGCGTCCAGCACGGACATGGTGTCCAGATATTGCTGATCCGGGTACTCCCAGTCGTCCAGCTCGTCCAGCGCGTTCACGGTCTGTATGCCGCGTTCCGTGGGGTTCAGCAGCAGAAGGGCCGAGGGCGTGAACGCGCCTTTGCGGTAGCTCTCCCACTGGCTGCGGCCCATGAAGGCCATCAGGCCGATGTCGATGGGCGCTATGGCCGAAACCGTGGTGGTAATAGCCTCGTCGTCTCCGGCCAGCCAGAGACCCACATCGTCGCCCACGCCGGCGTTCAGGTACTGGGCCAGCTTCTGACTCAGGATCACGCCGGTTTCCGGCAAAGGCATCCATGTATCGTCCGGGCCAAGAAGCAGCAGCTGCTGATCGTCCCGAAGCACGGTCAGGGTCGTGGTGCGGCTTTTTTCATCGGTGCGGATGCTGACGGTCTTGTCCATGACCGCCTCCACCCGCTGGGCTTCGATGCGTTTTTCATAGCTTTCCGCCGTACCGACCGTCCCCGTCAGATTGGCCCGGGCCGAGTAGGCCAGCGTGCCGTTGTAGTACTTGCCCACGGAGTAGGCAACGCTCTCCTGCAGGCCCATGGAGGTGATGATCAGCATGGTGCAGCACAGCACGCCCACCAGCGAAGTGATGGAACGGCCCTTGTTGCGCATCAGGTTGCGGGTGACCATTTTGGCGTTGAAGCCCATGCGGCCCCACAGCTTCGGGAAGCGTTCCAGCAGCAGCTTCCGGCCTGCCTTGGGGGGCTTGGGCCGGAGCAGCTGGGCGGTGCTTTCCCGGCCGGACTGCCGGTAGGTGCGGTAGCAGATGCCCATGGCCAGCAGCACGCCCAGCCCCGTTACCAGCCATTGAGACCAGGAAACGGGCGCGTTGAGCCGGTAGGGGAACTGAAAATGCGCCATTTCCAGCTTCCACAGGATGCTGGGCAGGGTGTGCCGCCCCACGAAAAGCCCCAGCAGCGAGCCGATCAGCGAGGGGTAGAGGGCGTAGCACATGTAGTGGCTGCGAATCTGGCGGCCATGGAAGCCAAGCGCCTTCAAAGTGCCCATCTGCAGCCGCTGGTTTTCCATCATGCGGGTGATGGTGGTCAGCACGATCATGGCCGCCACGGCAAAGGCCATCAGCGGGAACAGATAGCACAGGTTGTGGAACATGGTCACGTCCGACTGCACGGCGGAGGAGCTGCGCTGGGTGTCCCGGTTGACGATCAGCGCAGCCGGGTATCGGTCGCTGATGGCCGCTTCCACCGCGTCGCTGCGGCTGCGGTCTTTCAGGATGATCGTGGCCTGATTCAGCGGCATCGTGGGCAGCGCCTTGGCGGACAGCAGCACAAAGCCGTAGTTCAGAGGATCGTAGGTGGTATCCTTGTTGTCGCTCAGGTATTCGGCGCTCTGGCAGGTGCCACGGATCCAGAAATCATAGTCGCCCGCAGCGGTTTTCAGGGTCAGCTTATCGCCCAGCCCGAGCCCGTTGGCCCGGGCAAAGCCGTCGTCCAGAAGACAGCCCCGCAGATCGCTGGGTTCCAGCGCTTCGCCGCTGACCATCCGGGGAACGTTGATGCGCATGACGCCGTCGTAGGCCTCCAGCTGCAGCACGGGCTCGTGGGGCAGGTCGGCCTTCACCTGTGTGGAAAAGCGGGCCTGCACATCCTCTACGTCGGGAAAATTGCGCAGGGTCTCCAGCGCTTCCCGATCCATGTTCATGTTGACCCACAGGTCTGCCACGTTGCCCTCGTCAAAATAGGTGTTGGCCGTCAGGTCAATGGTACGCCACAGCGCGTCCAGACCGCTGAAGCACCAGGAGCCCAGTGCACAGAGCAGAATGACCGCCACAAACTGCATCCGGCTTTTCCACATGTCCCGGCCCAGCTTGCGGCCAAGAATGTTTTTCTTTACCATGAGATGTCCTCCACGGCGGCGGGGTGATCGTTGGTTTCCACGCTCTCGATCCGGCCGTTGCGCATACGGATCAGCCGCTGGGCCAAAGGCGCGATCTGGGCGTTATGGGTGATGATCGCCACGGTGGTGTGGTAGGTCTGGCTCACGTCCCGGAGCAAAGCCAGCACCTGCGCGCCGGTCTTGGAGTCCAACGCGCCGGTGGGCTCGTCGCACAAAAGCAGCGCCGGGTTCTTGCACAGGGCCCGGGCGATGGAGACCCGCTGCTGCTCGCCGCCGGAAAGCTGGGCGGGGAAGTTGTTCATCCGCTCTCCCAGACCGACCCGACGCATCATTTCCACGGGATCCAGCGCGTTGGGACACACCTGACGGGCCAGCTCCACATTTTCCAGCGCGGTCAGGTTGGGCATCAGGTTGTAAAACTGAAACACAAAGCCCACGTCCAGCCGCCGGTATTCCGTCAGTTCCCGTCCGGACAGGCCGGTGATCTCCTTACCGCCCACGACGATCCTGCCGGAGGTGACTTTATCCATGCCGCCCAGCAGGTTCAGCACGGTCGTTTTACCGGCGCCGCTGGGGCCCAGCACCACCGACAGCTCGCCCTGCTCCATCTCGAAGCTGACATGGTTGGCCGCCAGCACCTTTTCGCCGCCCATCTGGTATTCTTTCGTAACGTCTTCAAAGGAAATGTAGCTCACACAGGTTTTTCCTTTCCGAATGACCGATTCGCCAGAGAGGATCATTCTTACAAGGTAAAGAGTAGCAGGATGCGCCAGCGCCGTCAATAGACAGCGGGGCACTTTTAACCATATATTCACAAACGGTTTCCGCCCTTGCGCGGCGGCGGCGGCGCGGCTATAATAGAGGGCGGAAAAAACGAAGATCGGGAGGCGGACGGATGGGTCACAGAAGAGACGGTTTCATAAGATGGCTGGCGGCGGCGCTGACGGCGCTGCTGCTACTGGCCGGAGCGAAGGCGCTGGCGGACGCTGGCGGCTTTGCCGGGGACGGCGATTACGGGTCGTGGGACAGCGATTCCTCCTGGGACAGCGGCAGCTCTTGGGACAGCAGCTCCGATTCCTCCTCCGGCGACGGCGAGCTGGACGGCTGGGTGACCATCGTTACGGGAGGCGCTATCGTGGTGATTGCCATATGGATCGACCTGAGCGAAAGGAAGAAAAAACGGAGCGCCGGCAAGAAGCCCAAGAACCTGCGGCCGGTGGAGGAGCTGCTGGACGCGGATCCCGATTTCGACGAGGCGGCCCTGTGCGAGCAGATCTCCAACCTGTATGTACGGATGCAGAACGCCTGGACGGCCAAGGATTTCAGCGTGATGAGGCCCTTCTTTACCGACAGCCTGTACCAGCAGTTTGACCGGCAGCTTCAGCAGATCGTAGCCGCAGGCAAGACCAACCACATCGACGACATCGGCGTGCTGGACGTGTCCCTGCTGGGCTGGAAGGAGAAGGACGAGAAGCAGTGGCTGACGGCCCGGGTGAAGACCCGCATCACCATCTATTCCACCGACGACAAGACCGGCGAGATCGTTTCCGGCAGTCAGAAGGAAGTCAAGCTGATGGAATACGAATGGACGCTGGTGCGCGCTTCGGATCAGAGGACGCTCGGAGAGGAAGAAGTCCGTTCCGTTCACTGCCCCAACTGCGGCGCGACCCTGAGCATCAATCACAGCGCCGAATGCCCCTATTGCGGCAGCGTCGTTACCTGCAACGAATATGGCTGGACCATTGCACAGATTCGCGGCATTGCCCAGAAAACGGTGAAAAAGTAAATCCTATTGAAAAGGCCCCCGGACGGCAGAAAAGCCGTTCCGGAGGGCTTTTTTGGTGGAAAAGGACGGAGAAGCTCCAAAGGCCCGCGGCAAGGAGAGCGGCAGGGAACGCCGAAGGCTTCTTGCGGGCTGACGTCCGGGATGGCGGAATGCGTGCCGGCGGCTTTGGGCTGTTTCCCAAAAGAAAAAAATCCCCCGGGCCATGAGGCACGGGGGAAGAACCGACCGTTAGTTGGCGGATTCCATACCGTAAGTCAGCAGCGCTTCCGGGGGGAAGTCGGCGATGAAGGTCTTGCCGCGGGTCAGCTGGATCTCGTTGCCCTTGTCGTCAAAGTAGACGGTGGGGGAGGAGACGGACTCGCGCACCCAGTAGCCGGGGATGTAACGGCCGCCGATGAAGATGTCCGCGTTGCCCTTGGCCACGGTGCCGTCGGTGAAGGCGGACTGCATCTGAGGCATGTCGTAGGAACCGTTGGCGAATTCGTAGGGAACCCGCTGGATAATGACGTTGGAGAAGCTCATCTGCTCCATCTCGCGGTCTTCGATGTTCTTGATGGTGCTGTTGGCGGCGGAAGCCTCTGCGTCGGCATAGGTGGCATAGGGCACGATGCCGCTGTAGCGCAGGTAGAGGTTTTCGTTTTCATCATAGTAGAAATGAGAGATCCAGTTGGGGCTGCCCCAGTCCAGATGGATGGCGTAGGCGGTCTCGTAGCCGTCGGTGTAGGGGCTCTCATCGGTGAACAGGAAGGGATGGGGCGTAGCCACGGTGGTCTCGGGGATGGTGCTGCGCAGGCCGACCACATCCGCGTTCAGATTGTTGGGGCGCTGCAGGCCGTCCACACGGGAGGCATAATCGTTATAATCGTTGGTGTGCACTAAGTCCATGGCGGCCTTCTTGTCCAGCGCGCCCAGTTCCTTCAGGAAAGAGGTGATATTGTTGTTCTGGGCGCGGGGGCCGCCGCCGAATACCAGACCGCCCTGCCACTCTTCCCGCAGCAGCGCATGGCCGTAACGGGCGGAACGGATGGGGCCGACGCTGACGGGCTGGCCTTCCGCAAAGCTGTCGTTGAACAGGAAGGTCATACGGGTCTCGCCGGTGCGGTACAGAACGCCCTCGTATACAATGTCCGCGTACTGGCCGCCCCACGGGGCGCGGGAATAAACGCCGGCGCTGATGGTGTTCACGCCGTTATACTTGAACTTGCTCTTGGGCAGCTCGTTGGCGACCTGCACCAGCATAGGCATGTAGCGGTCGCTTTCCGCCACCGGCAGGCCGGTGGTGGGGCTTTCGCCGGGAATGACGGGATTGACCGCCAGGTCGTCCTTATTGTAATGGATCTCACGATCCGGTACATCCTGCAGAACCGTGACGTTTTCGGTGCTCATGCTGTATTTAGCACTCTTGGAAGCGGCCAGAGCCGTTACGCAGCTCAGCGTCAGCGCAAGAGCGAGCAAAAGGGAGACCAGCTTTTTCACAGGGGAACCCTCCTTAGCGTATGTTGGTTGATGAATCGGGACATAGATCCGCCACACAGATAGCCGCATGGTACAGCCATTATAGCATTCTGCAAAAACGAATGTCAACGCGGCCTGTGGAAAAGAAAGGCTTTTCCGGGGAATCGTTACATTTGTGACCACAGGGACGAATGCGCCGCGCCCGCTGGCGCGTCTTGTGCCGGCAGGGCTTTTTTGCTATAATTCATACGCTGTATAAATACCAGGGAATGGAAAGGATGGAAGCAGGTTGAAGAAAAAAACGGCGTGGATTCCGTGGCTGACCGGGCTTTTGATGAGCGCGGCCCTGATGGCGGCGATTTTTCTTTTTGGGGATCTTCGGTACGCCATGAATGACGATACCGCCATTTTGCGGCAGTATATGGGCTTTGGCACAGGGGAAATACCGGAAGCGCATGCGTTTCTGCATCCGCTTTTGTCCACGCCGCTTCGGTGGCTGGGCTTGGCCGCGCCCGAAGTGGCGTGGTTCAGCTGGATGCAGCTTGCGCTGCTCTGGCTGGCCGGTGCGGTCAGCGTCAAGGCGCTGATGCAGTGCTTTGCCAAACGGGGCCTTTCCATGGCGGCGGGCGCTGGAGCCGGGGCGGTTTACCTGACGCTTTTCGTCATGACCTACGCCTGCCGCGTGACCTTCACCGTCACGGCGGCGGTGCTGGGGGCGGCGGCGGTGTTGCAGCTTTGCTCCATCGACGGCGAGCGCTATACCGACGGGCAGGTTTTCCGGGCCATGCTGCTGGCGCTGGGGCTGACGGCCCTGTGCGGCGGGCTTCGGCTGATCTGCGTGCTGCCCGTGATTCTTTTCTGCGCGCTGGCGCTGGCGCCGCTGGCGGCGCGTGATTTCGGTTTTGGCCGGAAGAAAAAACGCTCGTGGAAACCGCTTCTCTGCGGAACGATCGTGATCGTGCTGGCACTGGGAGCCATGCCGGTCTGGCGCACGGCCAAAATGAAGGCGGCGGGTATGGAAGACTATCTGAACTGGCAGGATGAAAACGGTCGGGTAGTCGATTATTATAATGTAAAAAAACTGACGGATGAAGACCTTGCCGTGGCGGACTGGACGCGGAAAGAGGCCAATCTGCTGGCGCAGTGGTGCTTTCTGGGCAGCAATCTGACCGAGGACAGCTTCCAGCGTCTGGCGGATGAGCTGGAAAGCCGGACGAAAACAGACGCTGCGGCGCGGCTGCAGAGCGCGTGGCAGAAGGTGACGGCGCTGCCGGAACTGGATCCCGTGGCGTGGAAATCGGTGCTGGCGCTTTTGGCAGTGCTGCTGATCTGCGTGCTGGGGTTGGTGTTCCAGCGCCGGGACTGTCTGTGGACGAGCCTGACGCTGGCCGCCGGGCTGGCGGCGGCGGGCGTGTTCCTTCTGTATCTGGGCTGGAATGGACGGCTTCCCGTCCGGGCGGCGCTGCAGGCGGTGCTGCCTTACGGCGCGCTGGTATTCGGCCTGCTGCCGGCCTGCCTGCCGCGCAAGCCGGGAACGGCGGCGAAAGCCATGCTGTCCGCCGGGACGGCGCTGGCGCTGGTACTGGCGGTGTGCTACGCGGTTCCCGCCGCGCAGGCGCTGGCGAAGCCGGAGGAAGATCCGGAGGCGCTGGACCCCTTCGCCATGCTGGACATGATGGCGGCGGAGGACCCGGAGTGTCTGTATTTCTACGATGGAAGCCTGTGCGCGGACAGCCGTATGTTCCCCAGCACGGAATATGGCATTCCGAAGAACCTGCTGTTCTGGGGCGGCTGGACGTTCCGTTCGCCCGAATACATGAAATGCCTGAGCCGCTTCGGCATTTCGGAAGAGGAGCTGGATACCACCCTGTTTCTGCGGGACGACGTGTATCTGGCCCGCGGCATGGTCGTACCAGAGCCGGCGGAATTGATCGACGTTCTGTCGGAAAAGACGGAAGAAGAGATCGCCTCCATGCAGGGCGGCGAAGAGGGCGGCGTGTATGCCTTCCAATTTTATTAAGTCGGGCGGCTCTTCCTTGACTTCCCCTTGAAAACAGGGCATAATGACAACGGCCTTTCCGGCTTTGACCGGAACCGGTCCGGATTCCGAAGGAGGAACTGCATGCGCCATGAAATTACCGCGGTGGATCGCGGGTCTGCGGCCCATCGGGCCGGTATTCTTCCCGGCGACGTGCTTTTGCGCATCAACGGCGAGGACATTATCGACGAGATCGACTATCAGGCGTTGATCGCCAACCGCCAGCTGGAAATGGAGCTGGAACGGGACGGAAAGCCTTTGCGGCTCTCCGTCCGAAAATACGAGGTGGAGCCCATGGGGCTTCATTTCGGGGAAAGCATGACGCTGAGTCCGCGCACCTGTCATAACAACTGCGCGTTCTGCTTTATCGCCCAGATGCCTCCGGGACTGCGCCAGACTCTGTACGTGAAGGACGACGACTGGCGATTTTCCCTGATGATGGGCAATTTCGTCACCCTGACCAACGTGAACGATCAGGAGTTCGAGCGGATCATCCGCCGCCACGCTTCGCCTTTGTATATCAGCGTCCACACCACTGACCCGGAGCTGCGCTGCCGGCTGATGAACAACCGCTTCGCCGGGAACATTATGGAGCGGCTGACCCGGCTGAAGGAAGCGGGCATCCACTTCCATTGCCAGATCGTGGTCTGTCCGGAGCAGAACGACGGCGAAGCCCTGATGCGCACCTTGAACGACCTGCGCTCGCTGGCGCCCGCCGCCGAAACGGCTGCGCTGGTGCCGGTGGGGCTGACCAAATTCCGGGAGGGACTGTTCCCGCTGCGGACGTTTACCCGGGAGGAAGCCCGGGCGCTTCTGAAGATGATCGCGCCCTTTCAGGAGGAATGCCGCCGCACCCTCGGCACCACTTTCGCTTTCCCCAGCGACGAGTTTTTCTGTATCGCCGGGCTGGAAGTGCCGGAGGAGGACTGGTATGAGGACTTCCCCCAGATCGAAAACGGCGTAGGGCTGCTTCGGCGGCAGGTCTGCGAAATGGAGGAAGCCCGGAGGTTCGACGACGATCCGCCGCCGGAGGGCGAACGCCGTTATGTGATCCCCACGGGGGTGAGCTTCGCGCCCCAGCTGGAACGGCTGGTGAAGCGCTTCGCTCCGCCGAATACCACGGTGCGGGTGGTGCCGGTGCAGAATCACTTCTTCGGCGAAACCATCACCGTGACCGGCCTTCTGACCGGCGGCGATATTCTGGCCGCGCTGACCCCGGAGGTCTGCGATGGCATGAAGGAGATCATGCTCTGCAGCGTGACTCTTCGCCACGAACAGGATCGTTTTCTGGATGACATGACCATCGACGAGTTCCGCAAGCGGGCTCCGCTGCCCGTGCGGCTGGTGGGCAGCGACGGCCAGTCGCTGTACGACGGCCTGCATGGCCGAGGTCTGGACTGAACCATCGGGAATAAGGAGGAAACCATGGCCAAACCCTTAGTTGCCATCGTTGGCAGGCCCAATGTGGGCAAATCGACTTTCTTCAATAAAATCGCCGGACGGCGCATCTCCATTGTGGAGGATGTGCCCGGCGTGACCCGCGACCGCATCTATTGCGACGTGGAGTGGATGGGCCGTCATTTCAGCATGGTGGATACCGGCGGTCTGGATATGCGCAGCGAGGACGTGCTGCTTTCCCAGATGCGGCGGCAGGCGGAGATCGCCATGGAAACGGCGGACGTGATCTGCTTTTTCTGCGACGGCCGCACCGGCCTGACCCCGGACGATGAGGACATCTGCCATTATCTGCGCAAGACCCACAAGCCTATTCTGCTGGTGGTCAATAAGATGGACTACGCGGGCCTGAACGACCAGCTGTACGAATACTACAACCTTGGTCTGGGCGATCCCATTGCCATCAGCGCCACCAACATGCTGGGGCTGGGCGACCTGCTGGAGGCCATCGTCCGCCATTTGCCCCCGGCTCAGCCCGACGAGGAAGAAGAGGAAGAACACGTGATCCAGCTGGCGCTGGTGGGCCGCCCCAACGTGGGCAAAAGCTCCCTGTCCAACAAGCTGCTGGGGCAGGAGCGCACCATGGTCAGCGATATTCCCGGCACCACCCGGGACGCGATTGACACCCTCTTTACCGATACGGACGGCACCCGCTTCAACATCATCGACACCGCCGGAATGCGCAAAAAAAAGGCGGTGGAGGATGAAACACTGGAACGCTACAGCGTGCTGCGCTCCATCGCCGCCATCGACCGCTGCGACGTGGCCCTGCTGCTGATCGACGCCCAGACGGGCGTGACCGAGCAGGACACCAAGGTGGCCGGGCTGATCCTCAACTCCGGCAAGGCGGTCATCGTGGTGGTCAACAAGTGGGACGCTATCGAGAAGGACACCAACACCATGGAGGCCATGCGCAAGAAGATCCTCTCCGATCTGAAGTTCATGAGCTACGCGCCGGTGCTGTTCCTCTCCGCCCTGACCGGCCAGCGGGTGAATACCGTGCTGGACGCGGTGAAGGCCGCCTATGCCCAGTACTCCAAACGGGTGCCCACCGGCGTTCTGAATGAAGCGCTGGCCGATGCGCAGATCAGTCTGCAGCCTCCCGTTTCCGGCGGCCGCCGCTTGAAGATCTACTACGCTACCCAGCAGAGCGTCTGCCCGCCCACCTTCGTTCTGTTCATCAACAACGAGGAACTGATGCACTTCGCCTATCAGCGCTATCTGGAAAACCACTTCCGCAAGTGCTTCGGCTTCGAGGGTACGCCCATCCGTTTCATCCTGCGGGAGAAGAAGCAGGATGGAAAAAACTGAGTCCATCAAAGAGGCCCTCCTGTGCGGTGTACACGCAGGAGGGCCTTTTGGGTTCAGCGTTTAGGGGGGAGCTGAGAAATGCGCCGGCGTCTTTTCCGCCATTTCGGCGTCGGAAAGTCTCGATTTAGCTCCGCTAAACCGTCAACCTTCCTCCTTGAACGGACGAAAAACCGCTCGAGCTGTCGCCTCTTCCTTTTTTCAGATACACACTAACAAAGCGCTTCGTCCAGCTTTTCAACGGAGCAGCCTTTGCTTTGATAGTATTCGAGCATTCCGCTGATTTTGCTTTTATCGTAGCTCGTCACACAGTCCGAAAGCACGTGAACCCGATAGCCTGCTTTCGCCATGTTGAAGCTGGTGGATTTGACGCAGGCGGTAGCGTCCGCCCCTGCAAGGTAAAATTCGTCGACGCCGTTCGCCTCGATAAAGGCCGCAAACGCCTCGCTGGTCAGGGCGTTGCTTTTGGTTTTGACGAAAATATTTTCCGAGACGATCTTCAGTTCCGGAACCAGCTCCGCGCCGCGGGTATCCGGCTTGAAGGTGCGCGTCCCGGCGGAAAGATTGTTGTGCCTGATGTAGACCACCTGCATTCCCTTCGCGGCGGCCCGTTCGATCGCCTGATTCAGTTTTTCCAGAATGTCCCTGTAATTTTTGGTGATGTCATTTTGAATGTCGATGATGACCAGTGCCTTGCTCATTCCTTTTCCTCCACGGTATTTTGGTTGGATTTGAACTGCTTTGTTATCATATCATTCTCATCAAAAATATGCAACATACGAAACGCAACGTTTGAAACAAATGTGCAAAAAATGGCGGGTAAAATGTCTACATGCTTTTCCTTCAAACCGTGCACACTGTTCCCAAAGAAAGGATGGGATGGTATGCGCGGTTTTCGCACGGATCTGGCCATGGAAAGCGTGGGGGAGGAGAGCGGGCGGCTGGAAGGTGTCAGCATGAGCGCCCATCAGATCGGCGGCGTGAAACGGACGCGGATCGTGATCCAGTCCCGGAGGGCGGCGGAGGTATTGCAGCGGCCCATGGGCGAATACATTACGCTGGAATGCCCGGCGCTGGCCCACTGCGAACAGCAGGAACGGCAGATGCTCATCCGGCTGATCGCGCAGGCCGTGCGGGCGCTGCTGCCCAGGGAGGGCGAGGTGCTGGTGGTAGGGCTGGGCAACCGGAACGTGACCGCCGACGCGCTGGGCACCCGGGTGGTGGAGCGGACGCTGGTGACCCGCCATCTGGGGGAAAGTCTTGCCCGGGAAATGCGGGGCCGCCTGCGAGGGGTCAGCGCCATCGCTCCCGGCGTGCTGGGACTGACCGGCATCGAAACCGCGGAGCTGTGCCGGGGACTGATCCAGCGGGTACGCCCTGCGGCGGTCATCGCCATTGACGCGCTGGCCGCTTTTGACAGCGGGCGCATTTGCAGCACCATCCAGATCACCAATACCGGCATCGAACCCGGCAGCGGCGTGGGCAATCACCGGCTGGGACTGACGGAGGAAACGCTGGGCGTGCGGGTCATCGCCGTGGGCGTGCCCATGGTGGTGTACGCTTCTACCATTGCCCGGGACGCGATGGCCCGGCTGATGGAGGAATATCACGTGGATTCCGGCGACCATTCCGAAGCAGCCGGGCGGCTTTTGCAGCAGGTGGCGGACGGCTTTCTGGGCAATATGGTGGTCACGCCGCGGGAGATCGACGAAATGGTGCTCAGCGTGGCCGATCTGCTCAGCGAGGGGCTGAACCGGGCGCTTCAGCCTTCGCTGGATGAGGAAACCCTGCATACCTACCTTCATGCCTAGCATATCCTTCTGGGAAAAACCCCGTCAAAGGCGGTGATCCCCACGGATGGTTTCTGGAAAAAACGAATGATCTATCTGGGCGCGCTGTGTTTTTGCATCGGCATGTTCCTCGGGCAACTGCTGCCGTTGGCGCTGCCGGCGGAGGAACCGGCGGCTCAGGCGGCCTTTTCTTCCTCGGCAGAGACGGCGCAGCCTGCGCAGGAGCCGGAAGGAGAAAACCTGTTTGCCCTTCCCCGTCAGACCGGCACGGAGCCGCCCGCGGAAACGCCCGGCCCTTCTTCCGCGTCCGCAGAAAACGGGGACGATTTTGTGCTGGAGGTCCTGTCCGGGGCGGCGGAGACACGGACGAAGGGCCGCATCCTGATCTACCATACCCATACCTACGAAGCCTACGAACAGCAGACGGACGCGCCCTATGAGGAAACCACGAAATGGCGCACGGCGGATGAGCGCTTCAACATGGTGCGGGTGGGGGACGAGCTGGCGGCGCTATTGACCGGGCTGGGCTATGAAGTGGAACACGACCGCACCGCTTTCGAACCGCCGGTGCTGGACAGCGCCTACGCCCGTTCCCTGACCATGCTGAAGG
>CAKUCE010000059.1 GCA_934643535.1 uncultured Clostridia bacterium
CGGGGAAAGGGGGTATGCGCCTGCGGGCGCACCAAAGGGCTTTCCGCTCGCCCTTTGGAAACCTTCGGGCACCAAAGCTGGCGAGAAACCCATGGGACGGCAAGTCCCATTCCGCCAGCCAAGTGCTGTACACCGCAGCCTGCAGGGGGCTTTGCCCGCCCTTTTCAGTCCTCTACCAGCAGCTTCCCGTCCTGAATTCCCGTCACCTTCGCCAACGCATGAACCCTGTATCCTTCCCGTTCCAGCTTTTCGTGGCCGGGCTGGAAGGACTTCTCCACGCAGATACCGATGCCGACGACCGCCGCCCCTGCCTGATGGCAGAGATCGCAAAGCCCCTCGGCGGCTTCGCCGTTGGCCAGAAAATCGTCGATGATCAGCACCCGCGCTCCGGAAGGCAGATATTCCTTCGCCACGCGAATGTGATTTTCCACGCCGTGGGTGAAGCTGAAAACCGTGGATTCGTATACGTCCCCGGTCACATTGCGGGTGCTGCTCTTTTTGGCGAAAACCACCGGAACGTTTCCGCAGGCCATGGCCGTGGTCAGCGCCACGGCGATGCCGCTGGCCTCGATGGTCAAAACAAGGTCAGGCTTTTCGCCGGCAAAAACGTCCGCGAAAGCCTGACCCATTTTTACAAATAAATCCGTGTCCAGCCGGTGGTTGAGAAACATGTCCACCTTGACAATGTCCGTTCCGATACCCTTGCCATGGGTGCGGATAGCCTCTACCAGCTCTTTCATGGAAAGAAAATCCTCCTTGCGGTCTGATAGAGGTATTGTACTTTGGATTCAGCAGAAAATCAAGCCCTCGCCCGGACGCAGGGCGACCTGCAGACAACCGGCGCGCACCGCGACGGAGGAAGAATGCATCAGCTCGTTCAGCGCGCTTTGCTCCGCCATGCCCTCCGGCAGGGGCAGCAGCCCGTGTACCGGCTTGTCGGAGGTGCTCAGCACACACAGCGCCTTCTCTCCGCCTGCCAGCCTCAGATAAGCGTACAGGCCGTCCTCCTGCACCAGCCACGTGCGGAAGGAGCCGTAGCGCAGCACGGGATGTTCCCGGCGGATCTCCGCGAGATGGCGGTAATAACGGTGCATATCGCTGTATTTCACCCGTTCCCAGGGCATGGGGAAGCGGCAGAAGGGATCGTCTGCGCCTTCCATGGCCAGTTCGTCTCCATAATAAAGAATGGGACAGCCGGGGAAGGTGAACTGGAAAAAGGCCGCCGCCCGCTGCATTTCCACGCTGCCGCCCGCCCGGGTGCGGACGCGGGCCGTATCGTGGGTGTCCAGAAAATTCCATAAAACCTGCGTTACCGGTTCCGGGTAGAGCATCAGGGAGCGATTGCTCACCGCGTCGAATTCCCGCAGGCCAATCTTGCGGTAGCAGAAACGGTTCCATACGTTCCGGCTCCAGACGTAGCTCATGGTGGAATGGAACATATCGCCGGTGGAGAGCCATTGGCGGCTGTCGTCCCAGCATTCGGCCACCATCAGCCCCTCGGGATTTTCCTCCCGGAGCATATTGCGGAACTTGCGCCAGAAATCCGGCCAGACCTCGGGACTCACGTCCAGCCGCCAGCCGTCGATGTGGCAGGAGCGCAGCCAGTAGCGGCCCACGTCCAGAAAATAGGCGGCGCAGTCCGGGTCAGCCAGATTCAGTTTGGGCATGTAGGGCCAGTGGCCGAAGGTCTGATAGCCGCATTCCTCGGTATTGTCAAAGAAGAACCAGTTCCGGTAGCGGGAGCTTTCGCCCTTTTCCACCGCGTCACGGAAGGGGGCGAACTGCAGGCCGCAGTGGTTGAACACGCCGTCCAGCATCAGGCGCATACCGTTCATGTGCAGCACGTCCGCCAGCTCCCGCAGATCTTCCTCCGTGCCCAGCAGCGGATCCACCTGATAATAGTCGAATGTGTTGTAGCGGTGGGAGGTGTCGCTCAAAAACAGCGGCGTGGTGTAGATCATTTCCACGCCAAGATCATGCAGATAGGGTACAGCTTCGATAATGCCCCGCAGGTTGCCGCCAAAGCGGTATTCGTTCTGCACCCGGTCGCTGGTCCATGGTTCCAGCGTTTCGTCCGTCTGCGAGCCCTCGCCCCGGCGAAAACGGTCGGGGAAGATTTCATAGCCCACACAGCCCCGGGCCCATTGGGGCGTAGGCTCGGTGGGATAAGCGTAGGCAAAGGCGAACGCCTCGCTCACGTCCTCGGGATAATCCGCGCCGCAGTGCAGACCGGAAGCGTCCAGCTTGAACACCTGCTCGTCGCTTTGAAGCACAAAAAGATATTTCAGCCGCCGGTCGTGGGGCATGAACGTGACCTGATACCAGGTATGCCATTCGTCCTGCGCCACCGGCTGCATGGGGTAAACATGGGCTTTGAGGAAAAATTCGGGAGCGTCGTAGTTGCTGGTCACATGGGCCTCCACGCTGGTAAATTCCTCCCGGCCGGTCTTAAGCCGCAGGCACACGCTGCCGTCCGGCAGGGTGTAGCGGTATTCCAGCCACGGCATATGATAAACGGAGCCAAAATGAATGTTGCGCATTTCCGATTTTTCCTCTCTTCCTTTTCGCCCGTCAGTCCTTCAGCACCCGGACGCTTTCCCGCTCCACCAGGGTAAAGGGCACCTCCCGGCTGGTGGGCGCAGGCTTTTCCTTGACCAGATCAAGAATCATGTTCATGGCCTCCACGCCAAGCTGATAGGGGTTCACATCAAAGGAGGTCAGCGGCGGATGATGGAACCGTCCGGCCTCGGTGTTGTTGAAGCTGATGAGACTGACGTCCTCCGGCACCTTCAGGCCGACCGCGCTTAAGGTGTGGGTCAGGCTGATGGCCTGCGCGTCGTCCATACAGACCACGGCGGTGGGCCGGTCAGGCTGCTGAAACAGCCGCAGCAGCGTTTCCTGATCGGTGGCGTTGTCCATGTAGCGGCTGGGAACAATAAAATCTTCCCGCAGGGGAAGCCCGTTGAAGCGCAACGCCTGCTCATAGCCTGCCCGGCGATCCACGGTCACCATGTACTGGGGGTCGTAGCCCAGCAGGGCAATGCGCCGGTGTCCCCGGCGGATGAGATACTCCGCAGCGGTCTGCCCGGCCCGGAGATTGTTGGAATCCACGTAGTGGAGGCCCCCGCCGCAGGGATGGCCGATGACCACCGTGGGCACCTCTTCGGGGGGCTGAACGTCCTCCTCTGCTGCCAGCAGCACCAGTCCGCTCACATAACCGCTGTCCACCAGCTGACGAATGGCTTTCGGGGTGGTTTCTCCGCCCTGCCCCGTGCCCAGCAGCACATAGTGACGGCGCTCTGCCGCCGTCTGTCCGAGACCCTGCAGCACCTGCGGATAAAAAGGGTGGCCCAGACTCTCCGCCAGATTGGCGGGGAAAACGATCCCGATGACTCTCGTCCGCCGGTTGACCAGACTGCGGGCCATCTGATTGGGATGAAAGCCCATTTCCTTGGCCAGCGCCCGAATTCGTTCCCGCGCCTGCTCGCTGATGCGCGGGTTATTGTGCAGCGCCCGGCTGACTGTGGAGGGCGATACCCCCGCCGCCTTGGCCACGTCTTTGATTGTACATTTCACCGCGCACCGCATCCTTTCCGTAGTTCGGTCGTTTCCATTCTGAACGTTTCGTCTGTACGTATTCGCGCAAACGTTTGTATGCTTGCAATTATCTTACTCGGAATCCGTCGCCGTGTCAAGCCCGGCAAAAGAAAGCGGTTTCGGAGTGTCAAAAAACGCCCGCCGAAGCGGGCGTTTCAGATGGTCAGGCGTTATTTCAGCACCACCAGCGCGAGGATCACGACAAGGCCCAGAATGATCCGATACCAGCCGAAGGCCGTGAAGTCGTGCCTGCGGATGTAGTTCATCAGGAAGCGGACCACCAGCAGGGACACCACGAACGCCACCGCCGACCCCAGCAGCAGGACCACCAGCTCGCCGCTTGTAAAGGCCAGACCGAATTTCAGGATTTTGATCAGGCTCAGACCGATCATGACGGGCACCGCCAGAAAGAAGGTGAACTCCGCCGCCGCTACCCGGGAAACGCCGATCAGCAGCGCGCCGACGATGGTCGCGCCGGAACGGGAAGTGCCGGGGATGATGGAAAGCACCTGAAACAGGCCGATCATCAAAGCCGTGCGGTAGGTGATGTCCTCCAGCCGGGCCACTTTCGGCTGCCGGCTCCGGTTCCACTTTTCCACCCAGATGAAGGCGGCGCCGTAAAGGATCAGCATCAGGGCAATGACCAGCGGCGTGTGCAGATGGGCCTCGATATAGTTATCGAACAGCAGGGTCACGACGGCTCCGGGAATGCAGGCCACGACGACCTTCAGCCAGAGGGAGATCGTATCCATTTTTACCACGGGCTTCGATTTGTCCTTGAACTGGAAGGGAAACATCTTCTGCCAGAACAGAATGACCACGGCCAGGATCGCACCCAGCTGGATGACCACAAAGAACATTTCCTTGAAGGTGTCACTCATGTTCAGGGTCAGGAATTCGTCCACCAGCAGCATGTGGCCCGTGCTGCTGATGGGCAGCCATTCCGTAACGCCCTCCACGATGCCCAGAAAGATCACTTTCAGAATTTCCGTAAAGCTAAGAGCCACCTTGAAAGACCTCCTTCACAAGCCGGTTTTCCGCTTCCCGCTCCGACGCGAAATTCCGGCAGGTCGCTTCTCAGGCTATGCGTTTATCCCGGGTATTATAGCATATCTGCCGATGCGCCGCCAGTATGAAAAACAGGATGCAGAAGAAGAAAGCCGATGAAAGAAGCGCGGGCCTGACGGCTTTGGGCGGAGGCGCGCTGCTTTCCGCCCCCTTGCCAACCTCCGCTTGACCGTGCTAAAATGCCGCATGCGCCCCGCTTCAGCGGCGGCGCGGACAGGAGGGACGGCATGCCGAATATTCAGGATCACGCGCTTCAGATCGGCGGGCAGCGGCTGGCGGAACGCGCCTTTGACGCACTGGACAGCCTGATTTTGACCCAACTGGTCTATATGCCCTTCGAAGGCTTTCTGGACCGGGGGGAAAGCCATACCGTCCGGGAATGCTGGGCCTTCCTGCGGGACTATGTGGAGCCGGAAAAGCTGGACCGCTTTCAGCAGAAGCGTTACCGGCTGACGGAGGTCTGCGCCGGACTGCCCCGCTATCAGGACTGGCGGATGCATGACTATGTGAACCACATCGACCGTGAAAAAAATATTCAGTTCTGCGCCGCCTGCTACGATCTGGACGACGGCGCGGTCTGCATCAGCTTCCGGGGCACCGATCTGACCATTGCGGGATGGGTGGAGGACATGAACATGTCCTTCATGGTGGTGCCCGCACAGGAAGAAGCGGCCCGGTATGTGGCGGAAATCGCCTCCCGGTCGGAGGTGCCGCTGGAGCTGGCCGGGCACAGCAAGGGCGGCAATCTGTCGGTTTATGCCGCCGCCTTCGCGGGCGGACAGGCCCAGCGGCGCATTCGGGCCGTGTACAGCTTTGACGGGCCGGGCATGTACGAGCCTCAGCTGTACGCCGAGGGCTATCAGGCCGTCAGGGAACGGATCCACAGCTATATTCCCCAGAGCAGCGTGGTGGGGATGCTGATGTACTACCATCCCGTCTATACGGTGGTAGAGGCGGATTCCGTTGGCATCCTGCAGCACGACGCCATGACATGGCAGGTACGGAACGGTCATTTCGTCTGTCTGGAAGGGCTGGATATGACGGGCCGCATCACCGACGAGGCCCTGCACAACTGGATGGCCGGGTTGGACAGCGAGGCCCGGAAAACCTTTGTTGAGGTGCTTTATACCGTGCTGGAAGCAGCGCGCATTGAGCTGGTGACGGATTTTACCGACGACTGGCGGGAACGGGCGCTGAAGATGCTGGAAGCCCTGAAGGAGATCGATCCGGAGACCCGCCGCAGTGTGCGGCTGACGCTGCAGGCCCTGTTTTCCGCAGGCGCGTCCGAGGTTATCAAAGCGGTGCTGCCGCGGGCGGCGCAGCGGGGCGCGCGGCTGGTGGAGAAGCTCAGCAATCTGGGTGAAGGCCCGGAGTCCCTGCAGCTGGTGCGGCCCTCTGTGGTGCTGCTGCCCCAGATCCGCGCCTACCGTCAGGAAATGCTGGAGGCGGGCAGCGATATGGCCGGCTGCTCCGGACTGGAAAAGGAGGAGGATACGGTCCGGTGGCTGGAACGGGTCCGCCGCCTGAACCGGCCGGAAACCTGCCCCGAAGGGCTGGTGCCTTCCGATACCTACCTGGCCCTGCGGCTGAAGGATCGCCGGGTCGTTGGGATGATCGACCTGCGGCATTCCATCGACCATCCGGTGCTGGCCACATGGGGCGGGCACATCGGCTATTCCGTGCGGCCCAGCGAGCGCGGAAAGGGTTATGCCGGGGAGATGCTCCGGCAGATTCTTCCCCGGGCCAGACAGCTGGGGATGGCCCGGGTACTGGTCACCTGCGATGAGGATAACCCGGCCAGCGAAAAAGTCATTCTGAAAAACGGAGGCGTTCCGGACGGCGTGTACGAGCACGACGGCGTGAAAACCAGACGCTATTGGATCGCCCTGGAAGGAAGCAAACAGAACGCCTGAAAGACCGTTTTCCTCCGGTCCGCCTGAACAGGGCGGGCCGTTTTTTGCGTATGTTCGTCCGTTTTCGCGCATATCCTTGCCCAAAACCATGTGCAGGAGGCCGGGGCATGCTGGAAAAGTGGAACGAGATCCCCAAAGAGCTGGTGCTGGGCTGGCCCCGCTCCGTGCTGCTGGGGGATGAAAAGCTGATCGTGGAGCAGCATCAGGGCATCTACGCCTGTACGCAGGAGGAGATCGTCCTGCGCACCCAGTGCGGGCTGATGGCAATCTCCGGCGAAAATCTGTCTCTGTCCCGCTACGACCGGGACGGGCTGGTGGTGCTGGGCAAGATCCGGAAGCTCTCCTACCGGCCGAAGGGGTGACGGCATGAAGCGGCTTTCATCATCTTTGCTGACCTGCTCCTTTACGGTATGCGGGCTGAATCTGGAACGGTTCCTTGCGGTGATGCGGCAGGAGGAGATCCCGCTGGAGGACGTGCGCCGCACGGGCCGCCGCACCCTGCGATGCCAGTGCCGGACGGCGGATTTTCCTACGGTGACGCAGAGCGCCGCGGATAAGGGCTGGCGCATCCGGGAGGTACGCCCGGAACGGGCCTCGGCGGTCTGGAACCGCTGGAGGGCGCGGCCTGGACTATGGATTGGCGCATTGCTGGCGCTGCTTCTGCTGCTGGCGGGAAGCCGGAAAATCTGGCGGGTGGAGGTGGTGGGCGCGGGCCCCTATCAGGCGGATATTGCCACCTACCTGGCGGAGGAAGGCGTCCGCCCCGGCATGCAGCGGGCGGGCTTTGACGCGGCGGCGTGGGAGGAAAAGCTCACCTGGCGTTACCCGGAGACCGCCTGGTTCCATGTCTACGTTTCCGGCATGACGTTGCGGGTGGAATGTACGCAGGGCCATCCCATGCCGGAGCTGGCTTCCGGCCAGCCGGGCGATCTGGTCGCCGGCCGGGACGGCGTGGTGGAGACCATCGAGGTGTTCGCCGGAACCGCCGCCGTCCGTCCGGGAGACGTCGTCCGCAAGGGACAGGTGCTGATTTATGGTCAGGAACGGGGTCGGGACGAGAGCGTCAACGCCGTGCAGGCCCGCGGCAGCGTCACGGCGCGCTGCTGGCGCACCGTTCGGGTGCGGGTGCCGCTGGAAAAGGTCGAAAGCTGGGAAACGGGCCGGGAAACGGCGGTGACGCTGCTGTGTACGCCGTGGTTTCAGTTCCCGGCGGATGCGGAAAAGCCGGATTATCTGGCCATGAATATTTATGAGAGCGTTCAGCCGGTGGCGGGCGCGTTCTTTCCCGTCTGGCGCAAAACCGTTCTTTACCGGGAGGCGGCGCTGGAAAGCGTCCGGGCCGACGGTGACGAATGCCGCCGGGAAGCGCTTGCGGCGGCGGAAACACGGCTGAAAGAAGCCCTCCGGGGCGATGAGATCATTGACAAATGGGTAGATTATTGTATGATAGAGGGGGAATTTTTCGCCGTGTCCATGACCGGCGAATGGCGAACGGAAATTGGCGAACCCGCCACCTGATCGGAGGCTGGATTTTTGACGGAAACGGTTCAGGAATATCTGACACTTAATGGAATGGACGCCTATCTGGCGCTTTTTGGCGCGAACGAGCGCAATCTGTCGCTTCTGGAGGGCGAACTGGGCGTGAAGCTCAGCCTGCGCGGCTCGGAGATCAAGATCGAGGGCGAAGCGGAAAATGTGGGCTGGGCCTGTCAGGTGATGGAAAAGCTGATGGAGCTGGAAGAACGCCATACGCCTATCGACCGCACCACCCTGCGCTATGCCTGTGCGCTGGTGAAGGAGGACGGGCTGGAACGGCTGGATGAGCTGGCCGCGCAGGTGGTCGCCATCACCCACCGGGGCCGCCCCGTGCGCTGCAAAACGCTGGGCCAGTACGACTATGTCAAGGCCATCCGGGAGCATGAGCTGACCTTTGCCGTTGGCCCGGCGGGCACCGGCAAGACCTATCTGGCCATGGCGCTGGCCGTGTCCGCCCTGCGCAATAAAGAGGTGGAGCGGATCGTACTTACCCGCCCCGCCGTGGAAGCGGGCGAAAAGCTGGGCTTCCTGCCCGGCGACCTCAGCCAGAAGGTGGACCCCTATCTGCGGCCCCTGTTCGACGCGCTGTATGAAATGATGGGCGCGGAGAGCTACCAGCGGCTTCAGGAGCGGGGCGCGCTGGAAGTGGCGCCGCTGGCCTATATGCGGGGCCGTACCCTTTCCGACAGCTTTATTATTCTGGACGAAGCTCAAAATACCACACCCGAGCAGATGAAAATGTTCCTGACCCGCTTTGGCGCGGGCAGCCGGGTGGTGGTCACCGGCGACGCGACCCAGACCGACCTGCCCTACGGCAAACAGAGCGGCCTTCTGCAGGCGCTGGAGGTGCTCAAGGACATCCCGGAGATCGCCATTATCCGGCTTTCCCAGTCCGACGTGGTGCGGCACGATCTGGTGCAGACCGTGGTCAAGGCCTACGAGGCGTACGAGAGAAACAGGGGGTGCTAAAGCATGATCCGCGGAAAGCGCAGTCCCAAAAAGAAAAAATGGAGCTGGGAGGATCTTTCCCGCGCCCTGCATTCCTCCACGGCTCAGTGCGTCTATATTTTTCTGGCGGGCACGGCGGTCCTGTGCCTGCTGCTGATGCTGGCGGTCACGCCCCAGCGCTATGATTTGAAGGTGGGGGACATCGCCCCCAACACCATCACCGCGTCCAAGGACGTGGTGGACGAAATCTCCACCGCCCGGCAGCAGGAGGCCGCCGCCGCCAGCGTGGAGCCTACCTACGTTTATAAAGAGGGCATCTCCGCCGAGGTGATGCAGAACCTGCAATCGGTGCTGGCGCAGGCTACGGCTGTGCAGAAGTACGGCCAGCGGGTACTGGAGACGGCCGCGCCGGACGACCGGCAGAAGCAGAAAAACTATCAGTTTTCCGAAGCGGAGCTGAAATACGCCCGTTCCCTGCTGACCCAGCTGACGCTGGCGGACTATCAGCTGGACACCCTTCTCCGGGCCACGGAGGAGCAGATGACGGAAATGTGTTCCAACCTGACCGCAGCAGTGGAAAACACCATGAACACCACCGTCCGCGAGACCAACGTAAACGAGTCCATCCAGTATCTGCAGCAGATCATCGGCCTGAAGACCGACATCGACCTGCTGCAGAACGTGGTCATGCCCATCCTGCGCAAAGTGGTGCAGCCCAACATGGTCATCGACCAGGAAGCCACGGACAAGCTGCGGCAGGAGGCCCGGGACGCAGTGGAGCCTGTGGTGTACAAGCAGGGACAGAACATCGTGCTGGCCCGGGAACGGGTGACGGCCAATCAACTGGAAATGCTGCGCTCGCTGGGCATGCTGGATAACGATACCTTTGACCTGAACATTTACATCGGCGCGTTCCTTCTGGTGCTGCTGAGCATGATGGTGCTGCTCATCGCCCTGATCCTGCTGGATCCGGAACTGCTGGCGTCGCCCAAGAAGCTGGTGCTGGTGATACTGGTGCTGTGCCTGACCATGGGCGCGTGCGTGCTGGCCAAGGAGATCAACCCCTATCTGACCCCTGCACTGCTGGGCGTGATGATGCTCACCGGCCTGATCGGGGCCAGGGCGGGCGTGGCCGGTTGCCTGACCCTGACCGTGCTGGTCAGCGCGCTGCTGGCGGGCGGCGATACCAGCTACACCTCGGAGATCGTGAATCTCCTGTTCATTTCGTTTATCTCCGGATTTCTGGTGGTCATCATCCTCCGTCGGAAGCCTTACCGCCAGCAGGTGCTGCTGTGCGGCCTTCTGACCGGGCTTTCCAACATGGTCATCATTCTTACCATTGGCTTTATGACCAACAATTCCATGGGACTGGTGATGAACAACGCCCTGTGGAGCGCCCTGTCCGCCGTGGTGGCATCGGTCCTGTGCATTGCGCTGGACGCGCTGATGGAGGCAGTGTTCCGTCTGGCGACCCCCGCCAAGCTGCTGGAGCTTTCCAACCCCAACCAGCCCATTCTGCGCCGGCTGATGATCGAAGCCTCCGGCACCTATCACCACTCCATTATCGTGGCCAATCTGGCCGAGGCGGCGGCGGAAACGGTGGGGGCCAATCCTCTGCTGTGCCGCGCGGGAGCCTATTATCACGACATTGGCAAGCTGAAACGGCCCATGTACTTTAAGGAAAATCAGCTGGGCGAGAATCCCCACGAGCATACCAATCCCTATATTTCCGCCGCCATCGTCACCGCCCACACCCGGGACGGCGTCATGCTGGCCCAGCAGTATCATCTGCCCCAGGAAATTCAGGATATTATCATCGAACATCATGGCGACACGCCGGTGATGTACTTCTACCACAAAGCCCTGAAGCAGGCGGACGGACAGGCGGTGGACATTGCCGATTTCCGTTACGACGGGCGCCGTCCTCAGTCCAAGGAAAGCGCCATCATCATGCTGGCGGACACGGTGGAAGCCGCCGTCCGCTCCATGCCGGATCCCACGCCTAAGGCCATCGAGGAGTTCATCGCCAAGCTGGTGCGGGGCAAAATCGACGACGGCCAGCTGAACGACGCGCCCCTGACCCTTCAGGACATCAGCAAGATCTGCCGTGCGTTTACCACCGTGCTTAAGGGCGTGTTCCATGAGCGCATCGAGTATCCCTCCATCAGCCCGGCGGCAGCGGCCCGTCTGGCGGCCCATCAGCCCAAGGGCGAAGAAGGCCGGGAGGAAAGTCAGGTGGAGGCGCGGGAGCTGAAGCGCGTCACCGACGTGGCCGAAGCCGAGCGGGAAGCGGAAGACGCCCTCAGCGACGAGAGCGTGGAACCTTCCGAGCAGGAGATTGAAGCCGCGGAAGAACAGACGGAAAAGGAAGAACTGGAAGCATCGGAAAAGCCGGAGAAAAACGTCCCGGCGGCGGAAGAAAACACGGAAAAAGACGGGCCGAATGCCCCGTCTTCGGAGGAACAGAATCAATATGAGGATTGAATGGGAATGGGAGAGCGGAACGGCTACCGACGCGCCTTTTGCGCTGGTGGCGGACTGCTGTCTGGCGGCGGAGGGCGTGACGCTGCCCTGCGCGGTGCATGTGCTGCTGACCGGGGACGAGCGCATCCATGAGATCAACCGGGAACAGCGCGGTGTGGACAGGCCCACCGATGTGCTCAGCTTTCCCACGGTGCGCTACGCCGCCGGGCACACGGCCCGGAACAGCGAAAAGCGTCTCCGGGCCGAGTGGGACCCGGAACTGCATGCCTGCATGCTGGGCGATATCATCATTTCCCGTCCCCGGGCGGCGGCGCAGGCCAAGGAGTACGGTCACAGCGAGCGCCGGGAGCTTTGCTATCTGCTGGCCCATGCGCTGTTCCACCTGATGGGCTACGACCATATGGAGGAAGACGAGAAAAAGGAGATGCGGAAAATGGAAGAAAAGGCCCTGAACATGGCCGGGATCGGCCGGGACACGGAACCTTCCATCAGCGACGAAGAGCTGCTGGAGCTGGCGCGCCGCGCGCTGGAGTACAGCTATTCTCCCTATAGCCATTACGCGGTGGGCGCGGCGCTGCTCTGCGAGGACGGACGGGTTTTTACCGGCTGCAACGTCGAAAACGCTTCCTTCGGGCTGACCAACTGCGCCGAGCGCACGGCGCTGTTCAAGGCGATCAGCGAGGGAGCGCGGACGTTTACGGCCATCGCCATCGCGTCCAACGGCAGCATGCCCTATCCCTGCGGCGCCTGCCGTCAGGCTTTGAACGAATTTGCGCCGGAACTGCGGGTCCTGACCATCGCGGGCGACGGCTGCACCGACGCTACCACCCTGCGGGCGCTGCTGCCTCACGGCTTCGGCCCCAAGGATCTTTCCGACGGAGAATAAAGGAGTTATTATGCAGCATTCCGGTTTTATCGCCATTATGGGTCGGCCCAACGTGGGCAAAAGCACGCTGATGAACGCCATGGTGGGCGAAAAAGTGGCCATCGTTTCCAACCGGCCCCAGACCACCCGCAACCGCATCATGGGCATTTATACGGAGAAGGACGCGCAGATCGTCTTTCTGGACACCCCCGGCCTGCACACCCCCCGCACCCGTCTGGGCGAATACATGATGAAGGCCGCCAAGGACGCTTTACAGGGCATTGACGCGCTGATCGTCATGGTGGACGCCACGGCCGTGGGCAAGCACGATGACCAGATCGTGGAGGACATGAGCCGCTACGAGGTCAAAAAGGCGCTGGTGCTCAACAAGATCGACCTGTTGCCCAAGGAATCCCTGCTGGCGCTGATGCAGCGCTATCAGGCGGCGGGGTATGACGACATCGTGCCCATCAGCGCCGCCAAGGGCGATGGTGTGGAAGAACTCAAGCAGCTGCTGATCAGCTATCTGCCGGAGGGGCCGCAGTACTTCCCGGCGGACGCGGTAACGGATCAGCCCGAGCGGCTGATCTGCGCGGAGCTGATTCGGGAAAAGGCTTTGCTTCATCTGCGGGAAGAGGTGCCCCACGGCATCGGCGTGGAAATGATGGCCATGAACTTGCTCAGCGACCATCGGATGGAAATTCACGCCACCATTTA
>CAKUCE010000060.1 GCA_934643535.1 uncultured Clostridia bacterium
GACATAACGAGCCCCGCCGCCAAAATGGGCAATAGAAGCCTTTTTCCCGGAGTCGCCGTGCCGCTGGCTTTCTTTTGCACACTTTTCTTTCGCCACCGAAAGAAAAGTGTGAACGCCCCATAGGGCTGCAAGCCCTGCTCCCGCGCCGCAGTCGGCGCGTCATTCCCCACCCGGAGCAAGGGGCATGCGCCTGTGGGCGCACCAAAGTGCTTTCCGCTCGCCCTTTGGAATCCTTCGGGCACCAAAGCTGACGAGAACCCCATAGAATGATAAGCCCCGCTCCCCCGTCAAGGGTCATCCCTGCATCAGCGTTGCCGCACACCAACGCCGTCAGGGCGCTTCCTGTAAAAAAGCGATTGAAACCGGCCCTTCTTCTATGCTATAATGAAATCCAAGCAATGCTGCGGAGGCCGTATGAAGCGGAAAGACGTCTGGATCTTGCTGGCGATTTTGGCGCTGGCACTTCTCTGCTATGTATTTTTCGGCCGCACGGCCAGCCCAGCGCAGCAGGGAACACCCCTGCTGCGGATCACCGCCTCCGGACGGGAGACCCGTCTGGTAACCCTTGACCATTCGGAAGAATTGGTCATCGAAGGCGAAAACGACGCCCGTAATGTGGTGAGTATCTTCCCCGGCGGTTTTTCCATGACGGAAAGCAATTGCCGTCATCAGGACTGCATCCGTCAGGGGAACGTCACGACGGAAAACGCCGCTTCGCGGTCGCTGGGTAGCCGGATCATCTGCCTGCCCCATAAGCTGGTGCTGGAGCTGGTCTTCGAGAACGAAGAAACGACAAGGCTGGAGGTCACGCCGTGAAAAACACGCAACGACTGACGCTGGGTGCGCTGCTTCTGGCCGTAATGCTGGTGCTGGGCTATGTGGAAAGCCTGATCCCCCTGACGGGAATGCCGGGCGTAAAGCTGGGGCTTTCCAACTGCGTGCTGATGCTTTCGCTGAACTGGCTGGGCAGCGGCATGACGCTGGCGCTCATGGCAGGCAAGGTGCTGCTCAGCGGGCTTCTTTTCGGCAGTCCCTTTTCCATGCTCTATGCGCTGGCCGGTGGGCTTTGCAGCCTTGGACTGATGATGGGGCTGCGGAAAATCCCCGGTATCAGCTTTTTCGGCCTCGGAATGGCGGGCGGCGCGGCCCATAATCTGGCTCAGGTGCTGCTGGCCATGCTGTTTCTGCAAACGCCCTCTCTGATTTCCTATCTGGCGCTGCTTCTGCCCGTTGGCGCGGCTGCGGGCTTTCTTACCGGTCTCGTTGCCGGACGACTTCATCTTCACCTTCGTCTGCCCGTCCCAACCCCTTCTCCCGCTCCCCACCCTGCCAATGAAAGGACGACCAAACCATGAAAAGCAAAGCCTGGCTCATCCTCTGCGTCATCACCATCATCGCCGGAGTCGCTCTCGGCTGCACCAATCTGCTCACCAAGGACAGCATTGCCGAGCAGGAAGTGATCGCGCTCAACGCCGCGCGCACCTCCGTCATGGCCTCCGCCACGGAATTTGTGGAGGAAGCGCTGCCGGAGGGTTCGTCTCTGACCAGTCTGCACAGGGCCGTGGCGGACGGGAACACCCTCGGTTACGTAGGCCAGACCACCGTGCAGGGGTTTGGCGGCCCTATCGTCGTGGTCATGGGCGTGGATAACAACGGCACCGTCACCGGGATCTCCGTGGGCGGCAGCGACTTTGCCGAAACGGCCAATCTGGGCACCCGCACCCGGGAGCCTGAATTTACCGACCGCTTTGCCGGCCTTTCCTCCACGCCCGTCATGAATGAAAACGTCGATGCGATCTCCGGTGTGACGGTGTCCTCCGGCGCGGTCATCAGCGGCGCGGCGCAGATCTATGACGCGATCGCCGCAGTGGAATGATCCTTCTTCGCCAACAAACAGCACCCCATTTCAGCAATATGAAATGGGGTGCTGTTCTTTTTCTTTTTATTGGGAAAAACCGATCAGCCCAGCTTTGCCACCGCTTCGGCAATCGCCGCTTCGTCGGGCCGCATGGCTTCGATGGTGTCGCCCAGCAGCTTGTCCAGATCCCAGCCAAGCATTTCCGCCCCCTGACGGATCACATCCCGGGAGCATCCGGCGGCGAATTTCTTGTCCTTGAATTTCTTCTTCAGGCTGGAAAGCTCCATATCCGCCACGCTGTGACTGGGACGCATCCTTGCCGCCGCGCCTATCAGTCCGGTCAGCTCATCGGCGGCAAACAGCACCTTTTCCTTTTCCAGTTCCGGCTTCACGTCCACGCACAGGCCGTAGCCATGGCACACCACCGCATGGATGAATCCGTCCTCCGCGCCGATTTCCCGCAAAAGTTCCGGCGCCTTCACGCAGTGCTGCTCCGGATACCGTTCAAAGTCCACGTCGTGCAGGAGGCCCACCAGCCCCCAGAAATCCTCCTCCGCGCCATAGCCCAGCTTCCGGGCAAAATAGCGCATCACGCCCTCCACCGTCAGCGCGTGCTGAATGTGAAAAGGCTCCTGATTGTATTTGGTCAGCAGGGCGTAAGCCTGCTCCCGGGTGATCTTTGTTTCCATGGCGGCTCCCTCGCTTTCTTTGGTTTGGGTTATTGTAGCACCATCCCGCCAAAAGTGCAAACGCTGAACGCCTTGACGCATTCCCGAAAAAAAGGTATCATTTTTGTTGTTCCGCCAAAAGCGTCTGGGCTTTCCCGACGCGGCGGCAAAGAAAGGGAAACTGCCATGAAGATCATTCCCAACAATCTGAAACGCATGTACGATCTCTACGCCCCCGAATATGAGCAGAAAGCGCTGGAGGTGCTTCGCAGCGGCTGGTATATTCTGGGCCGGGAAGTAGAGAATTTCGAAAAAGAATTTGCCTCCTATATGGGCGCGAAGCACTGCGTGGGGCTGGCCAACGGGCTGGACGCGCTGTGGATGAGCGTCCATCTGCTGGGCATCGGCCCGGGAGACGAGGTCATCGTCTGCTCCAACGCCTATATCGCCTGTGTAATGGGCATTACGAAGGCGGGCGCAACGCCGGTCTTTGTGGAGCCGGACGAATACGACAACCTGGATGCTGAAAAGCTCGAAGCGGCCATCACGCCCCGCACGAAGGCTATCATGCCCGTGCATCTGTACGGCATGAGCTGCGATATGGGCCGGGTGATGGAAATCTCCCGGAAGCATCATCTGCGGGTAATCGAGGACTGCGCCCAAGCCCACGGCACCCATTTTCACGGGAAAACGCTGGGCACCTTCGGCGACGTGGGCTGTTTCAGCTTTTACCCCACCAAGGGACTGGGCGCTTTCGGCGACGGCGGCTGCATCCTGACGGACGATGAAGTGCTGGCGGAAAAGTTCCGCACCTTCCGCAACTACGGCAGCAGCGTCCGCTATCACTTCGACGTGGTGGGGGCCAACAGCCGTCTGGACGAACTGCAGGCGGGACTGCTTCGGGTGAAGCTGACCCATCTGGACGAGATGAACGAGGAGCGCGATCGGATCGCCGCCCGGTATCTGACCGGCATTACGAATCCCTGCGTCCGTCTGCCCCGCATCCGCCCGGACAGCGACAGCACGTGGCATCAGTTCGTCATTCATACCGAATATCGGGACGAATTGGCCGCGTTTCTGGCTCAGCGGGAGATCGGCACGGTGATCCACTACCCCATCCCGCCCCATCTGAGCAGGGCCTACGCTTATCTGGGCTACCATCCGGGGGCTTTTCCCATTGCCGAGCGCTACGCGGGCGAGGTGCTGAGCCTGCCCATGTACAACGGCATCACTCGGGAGGAACAGAGCTTCGTCATCGACGCCATCAACGCCTTTGCGCCCGGGAGGGACTGAGCCATGAACCCATTTTCCATTCTGCCCTATGGAGAGGAGCAGCGGGAGCGCTGGGACCGCTTCGTCATGGAGCAGTCCGCCAACGGCACCTTTCTGCAGACCCGCCGTTTCCTGAACTATCACCCTGCCGGTCGTTTCCGGGATGATTCCCGGATGATCTTTCACAAGCAGGAGCTGGTGGCGGTCTGTCCCGCCGCCGACGGGCTGATCGACGGGCGGCGGGCCTTCCGCTCCCACCCGGGCAGCACCTTCGGCGGGCTGGTGGTGGCCCCGGCCCTGCAGCGGGCCCCCAAGCTGGTGGAGCTGGTCTCCGCGCTGAACGACCAGCTTCTCACCGATGGCTACGAGCTGGCGGAACTCAAGCAGACCTCCGCCCTGTTCAGCCGCCAGCCGGACGAAGCGCTGGAATATGCCCTGTACCAGCAGGGATACACGCAGGAGACGGAAATTTCCTGCTGGCTCCCGCTGGACAGGCCCTATGAAGAGCTGCGCAGAGCCTATTCCTTCAACAAGCGCTACGACCTGAAAAAAGCGGAAAAGCAGGGGCTTTCCGCTGCGGCGCTGGAAACGGAAGAGGAAATCCGCCAGTTTCACGCGCTGCTGTGCCTGAACCTGCGCAAATTCGACGCTGCGCCCGTCCACACGGCGGAAGAGCTGATCGACTTTCGTCATTCCCGGCTGCAGGACGAGGTCAGCTTTCTGGGCCTTCGCACCCCGGAGGGAACGCTGGCCGCGGCGGCCTGTCTGTTCTATTTTGCCCAGACCAACGTGCTGCACACCCAATATCTGGCCACCGATACGGGGATTACTGCCTTTGTGCCCTCCACGCTGCTCTATGATGCGGTCATCCGTGAAGGGCTGCGCCGGAACTGCAGCGCCGTCAGCTTCGGCACCTGCACCCACGACCGAGGGCGGGTGCTCAACACCGGCCTGATCCTGAACAAAGAGGGGTATGGCACCCAGCACTCTCTCAACCGCATCTTTACCAAAATTCTGCAATCCAAAAGCGGAGGCGCGCCTGTATGAACCGACGTGAAGTACAAATGCTGACCTTTCCCCAGCACGGCGACAAACGGGGCCATCTGGTGGTGGTGGAGGGCGAGCAGGACATTCCCTTTGTGGTCAAGCGAATCTTCTATATGTACGGCTCCGACCGGGATGTGGTGCGGGGCCAGCATGCCAACCGGCGCTCTGAATTTGTCCTCATCAACGTGTCCGGCCAGAGCAAAATTCGAGTGGACGACGGTCTGGGCAACGAGGCGGTGTTCTCCCTGAACCGGCCCCACACGGGCATTTATCTGCCCCCCATGATCTGGAAGGACATGTTCGATTTTTCGCCCGACTCCATCCTGCTGGTTTTGTCCAGCGAGCACTACGACGCGGAGGAATACATCCGCGATCACGATGAATTTGTCAGAGAGGTCAAAGCCCATGCCTAAGCTGTCGATCGTGGTTCCCGTCTATTACAATGAGGACAACCTGCGCCCCCTGTACGCCGACCTGAAGGAAAAGCTGCTGGATCGGGACAACCCCTTTGACGTGGAGATCGTCATGGTGGACGACGGCAGCGGCGACCGCAGCTATCAGGTGATGGAGGAGCTGAAGGCGCAGGACGAGCGCATCCATATCTACCACCTGAGCCGGAATTTCGGCAGCGACGCGGCCGTGCTGTGCGGTCTGAGCCAAAGCACGGGCGACTGCGCCGTGGTCAAATGCGCCGACCTGCAGGAACCCACGGAAATGATCTACGACATGTACGAAAAATGGGCCGAGGGCAACAATGTGGTGCTGGCCGTCCGAGAAGGCCGGGAGGAAGGACGGATGCAGATTTTCTTTGCCAACGCCTACTACGCCCTGACCCGGAAATTCGCCTTCCCCCAGATGCCCAAAACCGGCTTCGACGTGTATCTGCTGGACCGCAAGGTCATCGAGGTGCTGCAGCGGATGGACGAGCCCAACAGCGCCCTCAGCGGCCAGATTCTCTGGGCGGGCTTCAAGACCGCCACGGTGGGCTACGTTCGCCGGGCCCGGGAGATCGGCTCCAGCAAATGGACGCTTCGCAAGAAGTTCCGGCTGGTAGCCGACACCCTGTTCAGCTTTTCCACGCTGCCCATCACCATCGTGACATGGCTGGGCGGCCTGAGCTGCGTAGGTTCGGTCATCTGGGCGCTGGACGCGCTCATCAGCAAGCTGTCCGGCAGGATCGACGTGACCGGCTGGACCATGATGTTCATCTTCCAGCTGCTGGCCTTCGGCGTTATCATGCTGACGCTGGGGCTTTTGGGCGCCTATCTCTGGCGCACCTTTGACGCGGCCCGCCGCCGTCCCCCCTATCTGATCGAACGTTCCGACGGCGAAAAGCCGCTGGACCGGAGGGCGCGCCGATGAAGCTGCCCGGTTTTCTTTCCCGAAATAAAAAGCTGCGGGAGTGGCTGACCCAGTTCGTCAAATTCGGGCTGGTGGGTGCGGCCAACACCCTGCTTTCGCTGGGAATCAACTACTTCTTCATCTGGCTCGACCCGTCGCTGTACCTTTGGGGCAATTTCGTGGGCTGGGCTGTCAGCGTGCTGAACGCCTTTTACTGGAACAACCGCTTCGTCTTTCAAAAAAGCGACTCCACCCGAAAGGAACTGTGGCTCCGGCTGGGCAAAAGCTACGTTTCCTATGGCGCGTCCTTTCTTCTGTCCACGCTGCTGATGTGGCTGGAAGTGCAGGTTTTCGGCCTGTCGGAGTGGCTTTCCCCCATTCTGACGCTGTTCCTCACCATTCCGCTGAACTTTGTGATCAACAAGCTGTGGACCTTCCGAAAATAAGGCGGTTCAAGCGCTTTTGCATCGGGAGGTTTCCTTGCTTTCTCCCTTCAGGCGTGATAAAATAAAAACGTTCCATTCCTTTCTGAATGGTGGCTGCCAAATGGCAGCTTTTTCACCCCTTTGTAGTTAGAATGTGCTAACTACGATTGAAAAATCCAGGGCAGACTTCAACGGAAAAGAGGCGGAGACATGTCCAGAAAAGCGACGGAGTTCCAGAAAAAAGAAATGAGCAAAATGTATCGCGGCAAGGAAATTTTCAAGCCGCTCAACACGGGCTGGATCGATGAGCACGTGGCCTGTGTGCGGGAGTGGGTGGCGAATATTTTCTTCTACCGCAAGGGCGAGACCACGCTCATGATCGACGCGGGCTACAACTACGACCGTCTGGAAGAAAAAATGGGCTGGCTTGGCATCGACCCGAAAAGCGTCCGGCATATTCTGATCACTCATCAGGATACCGACCATGTGGGCGCGGTGGAAGCCGACAGCCCCGGACTGTTCCGAAACGCGACGCTGTACGTGGGCGAGATCGAAAACCGCTACCTTACCGGCGAGGTACGGCGGCGGGTGATCTATCATCTCTACAAGCTGCCGCAGGTGACGATTCTCAATCAGAAGGTTCTTCTGAAAGATGGACAGGTCTTTGAGATCGGCGGCGTCAAAATCGAGTGTTTCCTTGTGCCCGGCCATACCTGGGGCCATATGGTCTATCTGATCGACGACCGTTACCTCTTCACGGGCGATACGCTCTGGTTTGGAGCCGACGGCGGCTACAGCTTCATTTCCGCGCTGGCGGAGGACAACCGGCTGGCGGTCAGATCGCTGGCGGCGCTGGAGCAGCGGCTGCAAACGCGGGGGCTGCGGCCGCTGTTCATCACCGGCCATACCGGCTGGACGGATCGTTTCGATTTTGCCTTTGCCCACCAAGACCGGCTCTGTTCGCCGTTCCGCAAGCGCGTCCACGACCCCTCCGCCCCCTATGACGCCTATGAGGAATCAGACGACACGGAAGAAAAAGCGAAAGCGGGTTTTCTGCGCGGCGTGGGCTGCTGACGTCCGGCCGGACAGGATCAGCCGGCAGAAAGGAATCATCAAAGCATGAAGGACAGCGAACTGGTTTTCGACCGCACCTGCCATGTGCTGTATAGCCGTCTCTGCCGGAAGCAGATTCAGGCTAAAATCGCCCTGCATTATCCGCCGGAGGAACGGGAGGCCGTCTGGGAGCGGGTGCAGCGGCAGTACGTGGATTTTCTTTCCGACTGGCGCACTGATCTGGGCGGAAAGAAGAATTTTCATAACGGCCGGGGCGGCACCTACGACTGTATCGCCCTGATGGCCTATTACGTGGTCTGCAAGTCCGTCACAAGCCTTGCGGAAATCGAAAAAATGGAAGGCGAGCTGTTCCTGCCCGCCTTTCGAAAGCTGACGTTTGTGAACTGCAACAGACCGCTTTTCAAAAAGCTGCTGTACCGGGCTTTTCAGAACGCCAAAAAGCAATGCGACCGTTGGGGCGACTTTCAGATGAACCTCGCGCCCTTCGATCCGGAGCAGCCCATTTATTACGAATTCACCCATTGCCCCACCGCGGAGTTCGCCCAAAAGCACGATCTGCTGGAGATCATGCCCGCCCTGTGCAACCCGGATTTCGAGGGCATGGAGCTGATCCACGCACGGCTGGTGCGCAAAACCACCTGCGCCAACGGCTGCAAATGCGACTATACCATCTGCGGCGATCAGGACATTTATCAAAAGGCGCACCCCGAATACCGGGATGAAGCAGGCTACAGGAGGAACGTATGAAATGAAATACCCCATCGAAAAAAATACCGTACAGGAAACGCTGGTCATTCCGCTCTACGGGCGGAAAAGGTGTTCAGAAATCTATCCGGGGCTTTTCCGGGATGAAACCGCCCTTCGCCTGATGGAGCAGATCGACTATGACTTTTCGGAGCTGGAGAAGAATTCCCGGAGCGCCATGCATCAGTTCGGCTTTCTGGAAGTGGCCATGCGGCAGAACGATCTGGCGTGGGAGGTGCGGGATTACCTGAAGGCTCACCCCGGCGCGGCGGTAGTCAATCTGGGATGCGGTCTGGACGGCACCGGACGCGCCTGCGATAACGGCGCCTGCAGGATCTACAATCTGGATTTTCCCGACGTCATCGACGTGCGGAACCGGCTGCTGCCCGCCGGCGAGCGGGAAGAAAACATCGCCTGCGACCTGAACGACGTTTCATGGTTTGAAAAAATCGACGCTTCCGGCGGCGCGGTTTTCTTTGCCGCTGGCGTGTTCTATTATTTTCTGACGGAGCAGGTGCAAACGCTGGTCCGGGCCATGGCGGAGGCTTTCCCCGGCGGCAGGCTGGTCTTTGACGCGGCGGGAAAAAGCGCCGTCAAGCTGATGCTGAAGACATGGATCAAAAGTGCGCAGATTCAGGATGTTGGCGCCTATTTTTCCGTTTCGGACGCAAAGACGGAGCTTTCCCCGTGGTCGAACCGGCTCCGCGTTTCCAGCCGGGGCTATATGCTGGGCTATCAAAGCCTGAACGATCCGTCCGTCAGCGGTTTTTTCCGTTTTCTGGCCAAGGTAGGCGACGGCCTGATGAAAATGCAGATCGTCCGGCTGGATTTTGACGGAAAGGCGTAAGCCGGTTTAGTCCTTGCGTTTTGCTAAGGGCAGGAAGGACGTTTCACACTGACCCGCCGGAAATCACCGGGCGGGTATTGCAGAATGGAGGAGCCAGAAATGAAATATGCAGGAATGCCCATGGGGATGTGGACGCTGTTCGCCCGTTCGTTTCAAAACCGGCTGACGGACGTATTTGGTTACGACGCCGCTGCGGCGCGTTCGATCACCCGGCAGGCCGGGCCGAAGTACCGGGCGTTCATCCGCCGCCTGCCCGACTTTGAAAAGGCCGATCGTTTTCAGATGAATATCGTCAACTGCGCCATGCTGGCCGCCTTTATCCTCAGCATGCCGGAACGTCCCGACGTTGAGCGGCTGACGGATTATTATGCGAAAGCCATGATGACCAGGCCCATGAAGTGGTTCTGCCGCAAGAGCGGAAAAAGCAAATTTTCGCCCCGGGATATTGCGGGCATGAAGGAGACCGCCCGGCTGAAAGCCGCCGACCGGAATCCCTATTCGTGGAATATGGACTATTTCGAGTATCCTGACGGCAGCGGCTACGAAGCCCGCTTTACAAAATGCGGCATCTGCGCCCTCATGAAGGAGCTGGGGCTGTACGACCTCACGCCCGCCCTGTGCCATCTGGACTACACCATGAGCGAAGCGGGCGGCGCGACCCGCTTCGTGCGGGAATACACGCTGGCCTCCGGCGGCCCTTACTGCGATTGCGGCTATCACCGGAAATAAAAAACGCCGCCTGCGAGAGACGGCATTTCCCTATGCAAAACGGAGAAAAGACCTCTCATGGCCTTTTCTCCGTTGTTTTTTGTTTCTCTATCCGGCGATGCGCCAGCCCTCGGCCTTTTCACGGATCTCGATGAAACGCTTGTACACGCCGTCCTGCTTCATCAATTCCGCATGCGTGCCTCGCTCTGCGATGCGGCCGTCGTCCACCACCAGAATCTGATCCGCGTTCTGTATCGTGGCCAGACGGTGAGCGATGGTAATGATCGTCTTGCCGCGGGTCAGTTCGGAAAGGGCCGACTGGATCAGATGCTCGTTTTCCGGGTCGATGCTGGCGGTGGCCTCATCCAGAATAATCACCGGCGCGTCCTTCAGCATGGCGCGCGCAATGGAAATGCGCTGTTTTTCGCCGCCGGACAGCGTACCGCCGCCCTCGCCCACCACCGTGTCATAGCCGTTGGTCAACGCCATGATAAAGTCATGGCACCGGGCTTTTTTCGCCGAGGCGATCATTTCCTCCTCCGTCGCGTCCGGCCTGCCGAAGCAGATGTTGGCGCGAATGGTATCGTTGAACAGATACACGTTCTGGAACACCATGGAGATGTTGGAAAGCAGGCTGTCGCAGGTCAGCTCCTTCAGGTCGTGGCCGCCGATCCGAATGCATCCCTTCTGCGGATCATAGAACCGCGCCAGCAGACTGCAGATGGTCGTCTTGCCGCTGCCGGAGGGGCCGACGATGGCGGTGGAGGTCTTCTCCGGGATGGTGAAGGAGACATTCTTCAATACCTGCCGGGAGTCGTAGCCGAAATCCACATTTCGGAACTCGATGTCATAGTGCTCGAGCGGAATGTCCTTTCCATCCGCGTCGATCAGATGCTCGCCCCGCAGCGCGTCGAGCTGATCCATCGCGTCGTTGATAACGCTGAGGGTATGGGCGCTGTCGCTGATGGGCTCCAGACTGGCGAAGATGCTGAAGGAAAAGAAGATGAACACCAGCGCCACGGAAAAGTCCATCTGCCCGTTCAGGCACATCAGACTCGCCGCCAGCGCCAGTCCGACGCTACCGCATTTCAGCGCCAGCAGGTGTAGCGCGTTGGCGGGCAGGTATCCCCACTCAATCTTCAGGTGAATGCGGCGGCTGTCCGCCACGGCTTTCTTCACGGAGTCCATCGACGCGCCGCTTTTGCCGAAGGATTTGACCACTGCCAGCCCTCGGGCATATTCCAGAATGGCCCCGGTCATATCGCGATTGGCCGCTGCTTCCACGGGGGCGTTTTTCGCGCTGTAGTGGGAGATCACCAGCAGGCACAGGAAGGACAGCGCCGCGGCCGCCAGCGCGATCAGCGCCGTCAGCGGGCTGAACACCGCAAGGCCGGCGAACACCACAAGGAAGTTCAGATAGCCGCCGACAAAGTTGTCGATCATGCGGATCCCCATATTTTCCAGAGTGCCCAGACCGGTGGTGATGGAATTGAGGATGCTGCCGGTGGACATCTGCTGAAAGTAACCCAGAGATACCCGTTTGAGCGCGTCGCCTACCGCCAGCCGGTCACGGGCGGTCAGTTCATAGCTGATGGACTCCTGATACCGCGCCCGCAGATAGTCAAAGAAGAACCGCAGCAGCACGAGAACGATCTGGATCACGATGCATTTCCAGATCCAGCTGGTATCGAACGCCGCGCCGGTTTTCTTCGCGTCCATCAGCAGGCCCACCGTGTAGGCCGCTACCATCAGCGGCAGAGCCGCGAAAATGTGAGAAAAGAACGAGAACACAAATCCGGCGTACAGCCGTCCCCTGAATTTGCCGCACCAGTCGATGATGCGCTTGACCGTCTTGAACATGCCTTACGCCTCCTTTGCCGCGGACGAAACCGCCCAGCTCTTCGCGCCGATATGGGCCTGCCACATGTCCTGATACAGCGGGCAGGTATCGAGCAGCTGCTCCTGCGTGCCTTCGGCCACAATGGCCCCGTCCTTGAGCACCACGATATTGTCCGCGTTTCTGATGGTGGACAGGCGGTGCGCAATGACCAGCAGCGTCTTTCCCTTCGTCAGCGCGGCGATGCTCTGCTGGATCTTGTCTTCGTTTTCAGGATCGGTAAACGCGGTAGCCTCGTCCAGAATGACGATGGGGGCGTTCTTGAGCATCATCCGGGCGATGGCGATGCGCTGCTTTTCTCCGCCGGACAGGCGCTTGCCTGCCTCGCCGGCGGGGGTGTCATACCCTTTGGGCAGTTTCTGAATGAACTCCTCGCACTGCGCCGCCCGGGCCGCGGCCCTGACCTCTTCATCCGTCGCCTTTGGATTGCCCAGCCGGATGTTTTCCAGCAGCGAGCAGCGGAACAGGAAATTATCCTGCGTCACGAAGCTGACATATTCGCTGAGCTGGCTCAACGGCATGTCCTTTACATTTACGCCGCCGATCTCCATGCTGCCGGAGGAAACGTCCCAGAAACGCGCGATCAGCTTGGCCACGGTGGATTTGCCGCCGCCGGAGGGGCCTACCAGCGCGGTGAAGCTGCCCTGCGGCAGACTCAGATTCACGCCATGCAGCACCTCGTCCTCCGCCTTGCCGGTGTAGGAAAAATGCACATCCCTGAGCTCCACGCCGGTGGACTTGACTGCGGCGCGCGCTTTCGGCTCGGGCAGCTCGGGCATTTCCAGAAATTCCTGCAGGCCCTTCACCGTGAACTCCACCTGCCGCATGTTTTCGGAGAACACCTCCAGCTTGGCCAGCGATCCCACCATGGAGATGGACAGCATCACGGCCAGCGCCGCCAGCGGAGCGGTGATGATGCCGTTATTGGCCAGCGCCAGCGCCACGGGCAGGGTGCCGATCAGCGTGGACGGAAACAGCGCGAAGCTCAGCTTCATGGTAAAATAGGTGGACGACAGCCACTTTACCACAAAGGTGCGGAAATCCGTGATGGCCTTGGCATACTTTTCGTAGGAAACGCCTGCCCGGCCAAAGGCCTTGATGACCTCGATGCCCTCGATGTATTCCACGATGGTGCTGTTCATGTAAGCGTTGGACTGGTCGTAGGTCTGGAAATTTTTGCCGCTGATGACCATTGTCAGCATCATGCAGACC
>CAKUCE010000061.1 GCA_934643535.1 uncultured Clostridia bacterium
CCACGTTTTTTTTCAACGTGGCGAAGTAGCCCTCCTGCTCATAGGCGGGCACGCCCACCGATGAAACGACCTGAGCCGTCACTTCCGCGGTCATGAACAGGTAGGCCATCATCAGCACCATCACCAGCAACAGGGCGCTCATGACCAGCGCGCCGATCTTCAGCGCTTTCATTGGGCTCCTCCTTCCGCGGCTTCATATTCCTTGAGAATATTGCGCATTTCGTCGATCATTTCCGAATCCTTCAGGCGGAATTTGAACTCCACCCGGCGGGAAGCGTCCATATCGATCTTGCCGTCCTCGCCGTAGATGGGGTCGGAGTAACTGCGGCCCTTGGCGGTGAGGATGCTCCGGAGCAGGGTGAGCTGCTCCTTGCTCAGCTGCGGCATTTGCAGGCAGTAGGTAGCCACGGACAGGGCCCGCTCCTGAGACAGCTCCAGATTCATCAGATAGTCGCCGGAGGTATCCGTGTGCCCTTCGATAATGATTTCACCCAGATAGTCGGAATATTCAGGCGAAAGCAGCACCCCCAGATAAACCGGGATGAACTGATTGAGCAGGGTCTGGCCGCTCTGCTTGATGCTGTACTTGCCAACGTCGAAGAAAACGGCGCTTTCCAGCATGATGTCGCCGGTATTGCGGTCCACGGAAGCCTTCAGGTTGGCGCTGGTCAGCGCGTCGCCCAGTTCCCGGATGATCTTCGTGCGCACGCCTACCAGATCGTCCAGCTTCTTCTGCTGGGTACTCATGGCCTCCTGCTGCTGGCCCAGCAGGATCGTGGCGTTGGCCAGTTCGTTCTGCTTGGCTTCCAGATCGGCCCTGGCGGCGGAAAGCTCGTCTTCCTTCTGCAAAAGAGCGGTCTGGGCCGCGAGGATGATCTGCTTCTGCTCCTCCAGCGTCATGTTCTGGTCGTCCAGAAGGCCCTGCTTGTTTTCCAGATCGGTCAGGGCACTGGTCAGCTCGTTCTGCTTTTGAAGCAGCGCCGCCTGCTGCTGGGAAAGGGTCTCAGTCTGCTCGTCCAGTTTGGCCTGCTGGTCGCTCAGCGTCTGGCGCTGGGCCTGCAGGGTGGCTTCCTGATCCTGCAGAGTGGCCTGCTGGGCCTGAAGCGTCGCTTCCTGTGAAGCCAGCAGCGCACCCTTTTCATCCAGCTCTGCGGTTTTGGTATCCAGCATGGTGAAATACTGGTACATGCTGTAGCAGAGGATCAGCACGAAGACCAGAAGCAGGGCTGCCATCATGTCCGAATAGCTGATCCACGAAGCGCCGCGGTCTACGCTGGCTTTATGTCTTGCGGTTCTGCGCATGGTTTTTCCCTCCCGTCAGCCCGGAAGGCTCAGGTCGTTCTGCGTTAGCTGATCGTCCAGTTCGCTGGTCAGGTGATCGGCGGCGATCCGCATATCTGCCAGCGAACGGGTCAGCAGCTCCAGTTCCTGACGCAGGTGCTGGTTCTGTTCTTCCAGCGCGGCGGCTTCTTCCGTGCGCTTGGACTGGCTGTTTTTCAGCTCTTCGGCCCAGCTCTGGAGAGCCTGCGCCATCTGGGCGCTGGCAGCCTGCATGGCCTGCGCGTCTGCCGCCATGGCCTGTGCCGCGTTCAGAGTATTTTGCAAATTTTTCTGGGTTTGCAGCTGCCCCTGGCTGACCATGTCCATGGTATGGCCCAGCGTGGTCATCTGTCCGGAAAGCTGCGCGTTCAGCTGGCTGACGAACTGACCCACGATGCGCCGCACGCCCTCCACCTGCTCCTGAGTGGCTCCCTGAATGAAGGTATCCAGCGACTTGGTCAGGGGGTCCATGGCGCGGCTCACGGCCATTTCCAGCGAAGCGGAAACGCGGCTGCCTACGGCTTCGGCAATACGGGCCAGCCGTTCTTCCTCGTCCTGCTTCTGGCAGATAAGCTGCACCTCCGGCGAGAGAGGACGGGGCATGGCCAGCTCGTAGAAGGCTTCGTCAAAGCTGTCCAGCGCCCGGCAGGCCCGGCCTACGCACATGCGGTAGAACATATTGAACAGAAGCGAGCAGGTAATGCCTGCTACGGACGTGGCGAAAGCAAAACGCATTCCGGTCAGCAGCAGGGGAATGCTGTCCATGGTGCCCTGTGCGTCGGAGAAATTCACGCTGGTCAGGCCCTCCATCAGGCCGATGAAGGTGCCCAGAATTCCCAGCGAGGTCAGCAGACTGGGAATGAGCTCCGCCAGTTGGGAATGGCCGGGCTTATCAATGACGCTGTCTTCGTTGATATAGTCTTCAATATCGCAGGGCATGCCGCGCACGTCCAGCTGGCCCGCGTTGAGCAGAAATTTCTGCCATTCGTTCCGGAGCGCGCGTCCGAGGAAGCGCGGTTCTCTCCACGGAGGCCGCTGATTATTTCCGGCCGTTTTTTCCAGCTTTGCTACGGCGCGGTTCAGCAGGGAGCCGTTCCGAAACACGGGATAGATACATTTACAAACGCCCGTCAGCACCACCAGCGCGATGGCGCCATAGACCAGAAAATCCACCAGATTCGTTCCAAGCAGGGACAAAAGTTGTTCAGGCATGCGCCATCCCTCCGTAAAAGGAATTTATTCATATCTTAACACTTATTTTATAAAATGTAAATACACCCGCAACAGGCAGGGCACTGCTCCTGCACCCCTGCCCCTCGGAGGCGGGCAGGGCATCAGCGGGAGGGCGTGTTGGCCATCAAAAGGCCGCCGCTCGGCGGAGAAGTTTGTTGGTCTGAAGCATTGGAAAAACGCCTTGCTGCAAAGCAAGGCGTTTTAACGTTATTCCTGCGGGTCCGGCGGCAGGTATTTCCCGGTTTCGGTCTCTTCCAGCGCTTCCACGCTGCGGAGGCGTTTTTCGATGCTGCGGGTGCGCACGAAGGCGCTGTCGATGCTGTCGCTGGCCTGACGCAGCTTTTCCTGCGTGTGTTCCAGCACTCTGGCGAAGCTGCCGAAATCCGTCTTGACCGCGCCCAGCAGCTTCCAGACCTCGGCGGAGCGCTGCTCGATGGCCAACGTGCGGAAACCCATCTGCAGGCTGTTCAGCAGGGCCAGCAGGGTGCTGGGACCCGCCACCAGAATCCGCAATTCCCGCTGCAGCGTTTCCACCACGTCCGCACTGCGCATGACTTCGGCATAAAGGCCCTCCAGCGGCAGGAACATAACGGCAAAGTCTGTGGTATGGGGCGGAACGATATACTTGCCGATCCGCTTGCCCTCGGTGCGGACGGCGTTCAGCAGCGCGCGCCGGGCGGCTTCACAGGCGGTTGCGTCGCCCGCGTCAGCGGCTTCTGTCAGCCGGGCGTAATCCTCCTGAGGAAATTTGCTGTCAATGGGCAGATAGACAGGCTTGTCCTCCTTGCCCGGCAGAATAACGGCGAACTCCACCCGCTCCTGCGAGCCGGGGACCACCGCCACGTTCCGGGCATACTGAGAGGCGGTGAGCGCCTGCTCCAGCAGCGCGCCCAGCTGCATTTCGCCCCACACGCCCCGGGTCTTCACATTGCCCAGCATTCGTTTCAGATCGCCCACGCCGCTGGCCAGCGTATGCATTTCGCCCAGCGAGCGGTACACCTGCTCCAGACGCTGGCTGACCTGCGCGAAGCTGTCGTTCAGGCGCTTTTCCAGCGTGCTGTGCAGCTTTTCATCCACTGTCTGGCGCATTTCTTCCAACTGGCGGCGGTTTTCACCGGAAAGCCGCTGCAGCCCTTCTTCCAGCGTGCGGCGAAGGGCCTCCATGCGGGCGTCATTGCGTTCCAGCAGACGGTTGAGCTGATCGCCCTGCATCTTCAGAACGCTGGACAAGAGGGAAATCTGGCCGTCGCTGGTACGCTGCATGGTTTCAGACAGTTCCCTCCGTTGAGCAGCGTTCTGCTCCAGCAGGTCGTCCTCCATGCCTTCCAGTCCCTTCCAGAGCTGTTCCTGAAAGCGGCGAAGCTCCTGCTGCTGACGGCGTTGGCCTCGCAGCGTCAGCCCGATCAGCACTGCCGCCAGCCCGATCAGCACCAGCAGCAGTGCGCCTAAAATCAACGTTGAAACCGAAGAATACGGCATCTTTGGTTCCTTTCTGCTTTGAATGGACGTGCATTTTCCATTCGTCAAGCGAAAATGAGAATGGCCGCGCAATGCGCGGCCCAAAGCGTTTACATTTCCCGCCGGCCCTCCATGGCCTTGGAAAGGGTGATCTCATCGGCGTATTCCAGATCGCTGCCCACCGGCACGCCGTGGGCGATGCGGGTGACGCGGATGCCCATGGGCTTGATCAGTCGGGCCAGATAGGAAGCCGTGGCTTCGCCCTCGATGTCCGGATTGGTGGCCAGAATGACCTCCTTTATATCCGGATCGTTCAACCGGGCCATCAGCTCTTTGATGCGGATGTCCTCCGGCCCTACGCCGTCCATGGGGGAAAGCGCGCCGTGCAGCACGTGATACAGGCCCTGAAAATCCCGCATCCGTTCGATGGCGGCTACGTCCCGGGGATCGCGCACCACGCAGATCTGGCCGTTGTGCCGCCGCTCGTCCCGGCAGATGTCGCAAAGCTCGTCCGTGGAATAATTGCCGCACACGGCGCAGTAGCGGATGGACTTGCGGCCGGTGTAGATCGCCGCCGCCAGCTCCCGCACGTCCTCCAGCGGCATGCTGATGATGTGGTAGGCCAGCCGCTGGGCGCTTTTGGTGCCTACGCCCGGCAGCCGGGACAACTGCGCCACCATTTTGGCGATGGGTTCCAGCTGCGCCATGGCTTAGAACATGCCTCCCATGCCGGGAGCCAGCTTGCCCAGCTCGTTCTGGCGGGTCTCCTCGGCAGTGTGCAGGGCTTCATTCACGGCAGCCATCACCATATCCTGCAGCATTTCCACGTCTTCGGGATCCACGCACTCCGGCTTGATCTGGATGCCGGTCACTTCATGCTTGCCGTTGACGGTCACGCTGACCATGCCGCCGCCCGCCTGCGCGGAAAACTCCCGGGCCTCGATGTCCTCCTGAGCCTTGGTCATCTGCTCCTGCAGCTTCTGAGCCTGCCGCATGAGCTGCTGCATGTTGGCTCCGCCGCCGAAGCCGCCGAACTGTTGATGTCTTGCCATGATGTTTCTCCTCCATATCGGGACGGACGAAAAACGTCCGCCGGTTAATCAATGGGAACAAATGTACCATAGTATATCATAACGGTTTTAAGGAAAAAAAGCAACGGTGGATTTCCGGCAGGTTTGTCAGCGATTTTTGCCGGCTCCTTTGGAAAAAGAATGTATTTTTTCTGTTTTTTCGAGAAAAAACGCAAAGCAATCGTTTTCGTTGCTTGTATATTTTTACATTTTCTGATAAGCTGGATACAACTTGCAAATCGCGCAAAATACGTTGAAGATGGTGACATGCAATGGAGCAATCACGTGAAAAATTCGCCTCCCGTCTCGGATTTATCCTTATATCGGCCGGATGCGCCATCGGCCTTGGAAACGTATACCGTTTTCCCATCATCACGGGCGCTTACGGCGGCGGAATCTTTGTATTGATATACATCGGCTTCCTGCTGCTGCTGGGCCTGCCCATTATGACCGTGGAGCTGGCGGTGGGCCGGGGAAGCCAGCGCAGCATCGCTTCTTCCTTTGACGTGCTGGAAAAGAAGGGCCAGAAGTGGCACCTGATGAAATACCTGGGCATTTGCGGCAACTACCTGCTGATGATGTTCTACACGGTCATTTCCGGCTGGATGGTCATCTATTTTGTCAAATATCTGACCGGCTCCATTATGAGTGCCTCCGGCGTGGAAGGGCTGGCGGGCGTGTTCGGCGGCATGATCAGCAATCCCGGTCTGATGGTGCTGAGCGCCTTCGCCGTCATTCTGATCTGCTTCGGTATCTGCTCTATGGGCCTGCAGAAGGGCGTGGAGGGCATCACCAAATGGATGATGGTCGCCCTGTTCGTTCTGATGATCGGCCTGGCCATCTATTCCGCCACCCTGTCCAATGCCGCGGAGGGACTGCACTTCTATCTGGTTCCCTCGCTGGAACGGCTGGAAGGCGCGGGCCTGAGCACGGTGATCTCCGCGGCCATGGGCCAGTCCTTCTTTACGCTGAGCCTGGGCATCGGCTCCATCGCCATCTTCGGCAGCTACATTGGAAAGGAACGCCGCCTGCTGGGCGAATCCGTTACCATCGTGTGTCTGGACACCTTTGTGGCCCTCATGTCCGGCATGATCATTTTCCCGGCGTGCTTTACCTACAATAACGGCGTGACCGCCGACGCGGGCAGCGTGGGCGCGGGCTTCCTGTTCACCACCCTGTCCAGCATCTTCAATGGCATGCCCGGCGGACGGGTGATCGGAACGCTGTTCTTCCTGTTTATGATCTTTGCGGCCTTCTCCACGGTGATCGCCGTGTTTGAGAACATCATGTCCTTCTGGCTGGAGCTGACCAAGCTGAATCGCCGGGTGATTGCTCTTATCAACGTGGCGCTGCTGATGTTCCTTTCTCTGCCCTGCGCTCTGAGCCTGAATCTGTGGGGGAATGTGACGATTTTCGGCCTTGGCATTATGGATCTGGAGGACTTCGTGGTTTCCAATCTGCTCCTGCCCATCGGCAGTCTGTTCTATGTACTCTTTTGCGTCACCCGCTACGGCTGGGGCTGGGACAACTACTTTGCCGAGGTCAATCTGGGCAGTCAGGGGATCCGGCTTCCCCGCTGGCTTCGCCCCTATATGACCTATGTGCTGCCGCTCATCATTCTGGCGGTGCTGGTGATGTCCGTCTTCGGCTGAGCTGGCCTGCTGCCTGCGGAAACCCGTTCCGGTTTTATGTGCCGGGACGGGTTTTTGGGCTATTGACAGGCGAACGGCCTTTCGCTATAATAGTACCATGTTTGATGACATGTGTTTCGTTTCACTCGCTCCTCCTGGTCTGCGATGAAGAAACGGCGCGGAGAAGGGGAAGGAAGCAAGGTTTATGGTCACATTGAGGGATATTTCTGTCCGCTGCAAATGTTCGGTGGCCACCGTCAGCAAGGCCCTGAACGGAATGCCGGACATCAGCAAGGAGACTGCGCAGTATATCCGGCAGGTGGCGTCTCAGATGGGCTATATGCCCAACGCGGCGGCCCGTACCCTGAAAACCAACCGCTCCCATACCATCGGTCTGCTGATGTTCCAGCGGGATGAAAACATCTGGACTCACGACTTTTTTTCGCTGGTGGCCGCCGGTATCCAGGAGGTCATGGAGTGCAGCGGTTACGATGTGACCCCCATCAACTCCCAGCGTCTGCATACGGCGGGCGCGATGCTGCAGTACTGCGTTTACCGGGGCTACGACGGCATTGTAATCATGAGCGCCGGTTTTCGCCGGGAGGAAATGCAGGAAATTCTGGAAAGCAAGCTGCCCATGGTATCCATTGAGAACACGTTTCCGCAGCGCGGCGCGGTACTTTCCGACAATTTGCAGGGCACGGGCGAGTTGGTGCGGCTGGCCTATGAGAAAGGCCATCGGAAGATCGCCTTCATTCATGGCGAGGATACCAGCGTTACCCGCAGCCGGCTGCAGAGTTTCCGCGGGGCCTGTTCCGAGCTGGGACTGGAGATACCGGAAGACTACATCCGGTCGGCACTGTACCACGACCGCAGAAGTGCCGCCCGGGAGGCCGGAGCGCTGCTGACGCTGGAAACTCCGCCTACCTGCATCCTGTTTCAGGACGATTATTCCTGCATCGGCGGATTGGATCTGCTGCGCCGGGACGGAGTGGCGCTGCCCCCGAAGCTCAGCTATGCCGGGTACGACGGTATCAAGCTGGCTCAACTGTTTACGCCCCGCCTGACCACCTATCGTCAGGATATTTCCGTCATGGGGCAGGAGGCGGCACGGATGCTCCGGGAGGCCATCGAAAAGCCGGACAAGTTCCTGCCTCGCTACGTCACCATTCCGGGGCGGCTGGTCAGGGGAGAGAGCATTCGGGAGCTTTGACGGGGAAAAAGGAATCGTTGATAAAAGGCTTCTTTCGCAGTTGAAAATTTTGGTCAAAAACAGAACGCCCTGAAAGGTTCAGCCTTTCAGGGCGTTGCTATGGCTCAATCTACGGCCAGCCAAGCAAGATCATGGGCTTGAGCATATTGGGCGGCGCAGCTGTTTTCCGGGCAGAGGATCACAAAATTACCCGGGGAATCGAAAGCATCGTCCGCGATGCTGGCGACGGATGCGCCCAGAACGACCTGTTCCAGACGGGGGCAGCTCCGGAAAGCGTTCGAACCGATGGAAAGCAGGACTTCATCGGCCTCGAGACGCGCCATGGAAGCGCCTTCAAACGCGCCGGCCAGTATTTCCCGGCAGTCTGCCGGAAGCCGGAGGGTTTCCGGCTCGGTAACGGTCAGAGCCCAGGAAATGCTCAGGGTGGGGCAAGAACGGGAGACGGCTTCCAGCCAGACATCACCGGGCTTCAGAGCAGTAATGCGGCCGGTCGTTTCATCGACGGCAGCGACGGAAGAGGCACCGTCTTCACTCCAGGTGGACCATTTCCAGCCGGAAGTCACGGCTTCCGCCGGTTCGCACTGCAGCGCAATCCTCGCCTGATCTCCGACAGCCAGCGAGAATTGGTAAATGGGGAAGGAAGGTTTGTACACGACCACCTGACAGGCGGCGCTGGCACTGCCGTCCGGCAGCGAAACGGTCACTTCCGTGATACAGGGCTTCGTGCCCCGAATCCATCCGTTTTCCATGGAGAGGCCGTCCCCCAGTTCCCAGACCAGCTCTTCGGCGCTGAAGCCAATGGCCTCGGCCGTCAGCGTGGTGCTGCTGCCGACCGGAAGGGAAAGCTGCGTTTGGCTGAGAGTGATCTGAGGTGCAAGATTCAGCGCCACAGTGATCTGTTTGTAAGCGGAAACGGTAAAGTCATAATAGCACAGCGTCATATTGCTCCCGCCGGAAAGATAGCTCGAACAGATTAAGCCATCATAGGGCAGCAGGTACTCTGCTTGTTCATTGCTTCCGTCTATGGCATTCGAATAGACGGTTTTGTAATGGAAATACAAGATTCGTTCGCCGTCAAAGCCGAAACATTCAACTGCTTCATCCGTCGTTGAAAATAGAGAGATGGATTCCCCTCCTCCGATGGGCCAGTAGAGTACTTGACGAGAAGCGCCATAGTAGATTTTCTCGTCACGGATCAGTAATGGAGAGTCGATTTCCCGCCAAAAGAACGAATCGTAGTAGGAGCTGGTAGCCGTATAAGGTGAAACCCAATCGGAATGCTTTGAATTCAGCATTTCTTTGTCGCTAAGAAGAAAATACCCATGCCCGGAAAGCCAGGCGTTGCTCGGGTCATTCCATGTGACATCAATATGATACCAACTGCCATCCAGCAATACCAGATTCCAAGTGTGATTCATACTATCGCTGGTGACAGTAGCAGAGGAAATGCCCAATTGATTCAGAACCGCCCGATACCCAAGCATATACGCCTGACATACGCCGGTTTTTTTGGAGAAAAGCTCGTCGGCGCTATAGATGGAGTAGGTCAAATCGTATTGGAAGTGTGTGCAGAAATAATCGTTGGCCAGCGCCAGTTTTCCAATTGTGGTGGACGAACGGGAGGCGTAGGCAACGATTTCATTCAGCGTTTTATTGAAAGCGGCCATCCGCTCCTCCAGATCTGTACCGGAATATTTATAGCTCGGGAAGCACTTGGTGACGTAGCCGCCAGAGGCAGAATGGTTGTAGGAAATAGCACCATCCACATAGAAAAGCTCAGGATGACTGTTGAGGACATTCCAGTAGGCAGCGAGAAAATCTTCTTTGCTCAGCTGAAAATCATAAACATCAATCGCTTCTTCCTGATTTTTCAGCCCCTGGACAATGGTGGCTTCAAAAGAAAGTCCCCGAGCGCGGCGAATGACCCGCTGGCGGGTCTCGTGAGGAAGGCCCCCCTCCTGAAACAGCTTTGTTTCCGCGTGAAAGAGCGTTTCTTCTTCCGCGCTGGCCGCTCCGGCACAGCAGAGCAGCACAAAAAGCGCGGCGCACAGCAGCAGGACGAGCCGGAGAGAAGAAACACGGAAAGGCCGGGTGGATGCGCTCGTTTTCATAAACGTTTTCCTCCTTGCAGTGAAAAATGAATCGAAAAGAAATGGGGCGAAAATCCATATACTGAAACATAACCACTATATTCTACCAGGAATCAAAAAGAAAAGCAATCTTATCATGATGGATTGTTAAGAAAACCAACGCCCCCATTCTCCGGTCAAAGCAGCGCACGCAGACGCTCCTGACCGGCGGAAACGGATTGACATTCCGCCGTCCCCGTGCCATACTGAAAAGCGCGAAAAATGACGGGATTCCGGGAGGATGGGAGCATGAAAATTTCCAAGAGGGACGCGCTCAACTGGTTTACCTTTTTTGCCGCGCTGCCGGAAGAAGAAGAGATCCAGCAGCATCAGCAGGAGATCATCTATGCGGTATTCAGCCAGATTGAAGATGCGGTGGACGCTCGGAACGAGCGGCTGATGGGGGAGATTCCCCAATTGAAAAATCTGCAGGGCCGCACGCTGTATGTGGGAGATGAAAAGAAGTTTCCCCGAGGCTGCTGCTCCTGCCTGCTGGGCACAGGTCTGACGGCTATCCGGAAGACCAACCGGTGCAACCTGCAATGCCCCTTCTGTTACGATTTTGGTGAGATGGACTGTCAGCCGCCCGTGGGCGAGGGCCTGTGGGAGATTGGCGGTACTCGTTTCCGGGAGCGGGATATTCCGCTGCTTTTGTCCATTCAGAAGAAGCCTACGGGCATTTCTTACGTTTATCTGGAACCCTTTATGGAAATTGAAAAATATTATGGCATCATCTGCCGCTTTCGGGAAGCGGGCATTCATCAGCATATGTATACCAACGGCACGCTGGCCACGGAGGAAAACCTGCGGGCGCTGGGTGAAAGCGGGCTGAATGAGTTGCGATTCAATCTGGGCGCTTCCGGCTGCGCGGACAAGGTTATCCGCGCCATGGAAACCGCGAAGAAGTATATTCCCTTTGTGGGGATCGAAACGCCCATGACGCCGGACTTCGAACGGCAGTTTGGGCAGAAGAAACAGCAGATTCTGGATACGGGGATCGACTTCATGAACTGCGCCGAGTTGCACCTGAACCCCAATAATATCGGAAACTACTGGGGCGAGGAGCTGTATCTCTGCCGTCAGGGCTATGTTTCGCCCATCTGGAGCCGGGAGATCACCTTCCGCCTGATGAAACAGGCTGTCGAGGAGGAATGGCCCATCGTGGTGCATGACTGCTCCAACCACACCAAATTCGCCCGCGACCTGAATCTTCGGGCCAAGGAAGGCGGCTGGTTCGGCTCCAGCAGCTATGCCTGCGAGTTCGACCGTCTGCCTTACGAGGCCTTCCTGCCCATTCTGCAGGATGAAGACTTTGAGTTTCTGGAAGAAGAGGAACTGCCGCACGGCTACCGGCCGGGCGAACTGGTTTTCTGAGCTTGCCTTTTGATACGGCATGCCCTATAATGAGAAAAGAGTCGGCTTTGACCGCCGAAATGAAAGGGGAAAAACGATATGAAACGGATTTTCGCACTGGTTCTCGCGCTGACGGTCTGCCTGTTTTCCGCTGCGGCGCTGGCGGAAGGAAAACTTACTGTAACGGAAAAGAATCTGCTTGAGTTTGAAGGCTCGGATACCGCCTATTTCTTTGCCAAGGTTGAAAACACCGGCGATGACGCCATCGGCGTCGGCAGCGGCAAGCTGGTGGCCTTCAGCGCTGACGACGAGGTGCTGGTTTCCGAAAACTACGTTTCCGCCTGCCCGGATTCCGCGATTCTGCAGCCCGGCGAGTCCCTGTATGTTAACGAATTCATTTGGGAAACCGCGCTGGAAAGCAGCGATATTGCCGATTACAAGTTCTCCATGGAGTCGGACGACTACGGCGCTCCGCTGAACTTCATTCCCTGCTCGGCCACCATTGAGGTCAATGGCGAGTACGACAGCTACGTATACGTCACACTGGCCAACGATACGGAGGAGGTACAGTACGGCCTGTACATCACTGTGGCCCTGCACGACGCGGAAGGCACTCTGATTTTTGTCAAGGGCCAGTCCGCCGATTATGTGGGCGTTCATCCCGGCAGCACCGTGACGATCCGTGTGTATATTGACAGCGAATTTATTGAATATTACACCAACACGGGCATCGAGCCGGCCACGGTAGATGCATACGTGTGCTATGAAGCGGAATAAGAGGAAAATCATTCAAACGATGCCGTCTGCCGGAATTTCCGGCGGGCGGTTTTTGGTGCGTATAGATCCCGCCGCCATGGCCGAAATCTGCAAAATAAGATAAATGGCAAATCAAAAACTCCCTCGCAGCCGAGGCCACGAGGGAGTCGTTTTTTGGCTTTTACCTGTAGGAGTTGACCTGTAGGAGTAATGTAGGAGTACTGTAGGAGTGAGTGGAAATCACTCGTCACTTTTCACAATTTACGGCGCTTAAGTGGCCGCATTTTTGTGAAAGATGCACGAAGAAATTACTTCTGTGCTTCCTCTACAGCCACGGCTACAGCCACCGTCGCGCCAACCATGGGGTTGTTGCCCATACCGATCAGGCCCATCATTTCCACGTGAGCAGGAACGGAGGAAGAACCGGCGAACTGAGCGTCAGAGTGCATACGGCCCATGGTGTCGGTCATGCCGTAAGAGGCGGGGCCGGCGGCCATGTTGTCGGGATGCAGGGTACGGCCGGTGCCGCCGCCGGAAGCCACGGAGAAGTACTGCTTGCCGGCTTCCCAGCATTCCTTCTTGTAGGTGCCCGCAACGGGGTGCTGGAAGCGGGTGGGGTTGGTGGAGTTACCGGTGATGGAAACGTCCACGCCCTCGTGCCACATGATGGCAACGCCCTCGCGCACGTCGTCCGCGCCGTAGCAGCGAACCTTGGAGCGCTCACCGTCGGAGTACTTGGTCTCGTTGACGATGGTCAGAGCGTGGTCTTCCTTCACGTCGGCAGACAGGTAGTCATACTTGGTCTGCACATAGGTGAAGCCGTTGATGCGGCTGATAATCATGGCGGCGTCCTTGCCCAGACCGTTCAGGATGACGCGCAGGGGAGTCTTGCGGACCTTGTTGGCGTTGCGGGCGATGCCGAT
>CAKUCE010000062.1 GCA_934643535.1 uncultured Clostridia bacterium
GGTTTTCTCGCCAGCTTCGGTGCCCGAAGGTTTCCAAAGGGCGAGCGGAAAGCCCTTTGGTGCGCCCGCAGGCGCATTACCCCTGCCCCCGGGTGGGAAATGACGCACCGACTGCGGCGCGGGTGGTGGGGCTGCCGCCCCGAGGGGGGATAGTACTTTCTTTCGATGCGAAAGAAAGTACCAAAGAAAGCGTGCGGCACGGCGACTCCGGGAAAAAGCCCTTTACTGCCCATTTTTGAAAGAGGGAGTTCGCAATGTCGCGCGCAGACCAGTTAGCGAGATAACCCATACGTTTGTGCGCGCTCGTGCTCACTCTTATCCTCTTTCAAAAAGGGCAAGGCTTTTTCCCTCCGCTGCCTATCGCCGCCCTCGCCCCCGCGATTGGAGGTAGGCATACGCAAGCCTCGCGGCTTGAGATGCTCCGGTGTGGCTTAGACTTTTTTGCGGCGCAAAAGGCCAGCAAGTTGACGAGACAACTGCAACGCGGATCGGAACTTGCCATCCCGAGGGGGCAAAAGACAGCCAGAGGCACGGCCTGGGCGGTGGGGGAAAGCAGCAGCCCGTCCACGGAAGATGAACGTCACGATCAGCCGGGAAGCGCTGGAGCTATGGAAACGGGATGTGGGTCGTACATTTTTTCAAAAAAGCGCCCCCTGTCGGTGAACTTCTTCTCACCGGCAGGGGGCGCTTGCATGCGGTATGATGGATCAGGCGAACGTTATGTGAAGCTCCATCAGTTGGAAGGGCGGAATGGTGAAGGAAACATGACCGTCTGTTATGGCGGCATTCCCGGAGGCCGTTTGGCCCAGGCCGTCGCAGGCTTCGGCGCGGACGGCCGGGTCTTCCAGGAGCAGCGTTCCACGGCTTTCCTCGCCGCCGGTTTCGTATAGACGGACGCGCAGTTCGTTCCCCTCCATCCAGACGGCGGAAAGCACCACGTTTTCCGCGTCCAGCGTTACGAGCTGTTTTTTCGGCGGAAGCGTCCCGGCATGGATACTGTTGCTCTGGTACTGAATGCTGTGGCAGAAGGCGGTCGCTTTGTTTTCGGCCGCGGCGGGATGATCCGCACTGGCAGTCAGACCGATGGCAAACTGGTGGATCCCCCGTTCCGGATAGGGATCGGGGCTGGTGGAGCTGTTGAGCAGCGTCAGGCCCAGCGTGGAGCCTTCGCCGCGATAGCCATACTTGCAGTCGCTCATCAGCATCAGACCGGCGCCCTGCTCGCGGGCGGCCAGACCGTACTGCAGACCGGGAACATCGTTGGCCGTGCTTTCCCGGCAGACGGAACCCGCCGCAATATCATAGCGGAAATGGCAGGGCCGATAGCTCAGCGGCGTCTGGAAGAACAGCACGGGAATGGTGGCTCCGCCGATCTCGTGCCAGTCCGCCTTGACGTTCAGCTTCAGCACGTCGCTGCCGGCTTCCAGCTGGTAGGTCACCTCCAGCGTGGAAGAGGCAATGCGGTATTTCGCCTGAACGCTTTGACGGAGGGGGCCCCGTTCCGTCCAGCGTAGATCGACGCACTGTTCCACGGGAAGCTGCCGGATGTGACGGCCAATCTGCCACGCGTTGGAAGTGGCCGGCTCCGTTTCCACCAGTGAGAAACCCGCGTCTCCGTCCACCAGTTCTGCTCCGTCCACCTGAAGAGAACGGATGCGGCCAGTGCCCTTGTCCAGCACGGCCCGCAGGCGGCTGTTTTCCAGTACCAGATCATCAAACAGGGCGGAGATCCGCTCGCCGGACTAGAAATAGACCGGGTAATTCTCAGCCTCCCGCTGACGCAGCGCCACGGTCGTATAGCCCGCTGCGGGAAGCTCCGCCTGCACCAGAAAACGGAAATACTGGTGATCCCAATACTTTTGCAGCTGACAGTCCACCAGCTGGAAGGGCAGTTCCCGTCCCTCTGCGTCGGTCACATAGGCCCGTTTCAGGTCGCCCACCCAATCCCAACTGGTCAGCTCCACCACTTCCTTCCGGGGCTGAGCCGTGGGATTGAAAAGCTGGAACACGCGGGTCAGGCCGTTGCCCCGCTCCGGGCAGGGGAAGCCGCCGAAATTCTCCACATGGAAGCCGCCGCCCGCACCCTCGCTTTGGGACCGGGGGTCGTTTTGACCGTTTCCAAAAACGCTGGTGTCGATATTTTTGCAGATAGCCTGCATGGCCCGGCTCATCTGGGATTGAGCCATGGCGGCGCTCTGCTGGTACAGCCCCATGGCATGTTCCCGGGTGTCCTGTACGCAGGAACCGGTCAGAATGTCGTGAAAGTGGGTGAAAAGCACCTTCTGCCATGCCTCACGAAGTCCGTCCTGATTGGGATGGAAGCCCGTCCATTTCCGGGCGGCGGCCCCCAGAACCTCCGTGTCGCACAGCTGAGCTTCCAGACGGCGGTTGCCCTGCTTGATGCGGCTCTGGGTCGTATAGCAGCCCGGCGCAAAGTAATTGACCTCGTGGGCAATGACCGGAAGCTGCTCCCGGACGCTTTCCGCGGCGTGGAAGAACTCCCGCACCGTCCCGAAACGAAGAGCCGGGAATATGGGCCACCGCATCATTTCCTGCGCAAGCTCGATATCCCGCCGGGTAGGCCCGCCGCCGTGATCGCCCACGCCATAGATGGCCAGCCCGGTCTTCAGCCCGGCACAGCGGCGGGAGATCAGCGGCGCGGCAATACCCATGCGGGGCGTGACCGCCGCGTTGTACCAGAACGGCTCCCGATAGGTCAGCAGCTCGCGGCCGGAGGGCGCGCGGTAGCGGTATAGGATCTCGTCCTCCTTAAGGCCGCGGCAGTGGTAGAAATACTTCACACCGGAGAAATGATCCACCTCCGCCAAAAAGGCGTTGTGGCCGAAGGTGTCCGGCGAAAAGTCGATCTCGAAATCCTGCACGCCCCATTTTTCGGAAAGGTACTTCCGAGTGTAGGCAATATGCCGCAGCATGGACTCGGTATTGGGCATATTGTGGTCTGCCTCCACCCACGCGGACGCGGTGCATTCCCAGCGGCCTTCCCGGATGCGCTGCTTGATCTCCTCCATCATATCCGGGTCGTATTTTTCCACGATCTCATAGACCGCCGCCTGAGACTGGGAAAAATGGAAGTCCGGGTATTCCTCCATCAGGGTCAGCATGGTGCGGAAGGTAGCCAGCGTGGCGGCCACCGTCTCCGGGTAGCTCCACATCCAGTTCATGTCGATGTGGGCGTGTGCGGCCAGAATCAGCTGGTAGTTCTTCGCCTCCTGCTGAAGCGGCTCAAGCAGCCCCTCCGCCTTTTGGCAGACGGCGTTGCTCAATACGCCTTCTTCTTCCATGGCCTTGAGCAACAGATCCAACGCGCGTCCGATCGCCTCGTCGAACGCACCGTCTTCCCGCAGGTTCAGGGCGAACTCCAGCTCGCTGAGAATGCGGGTATTCCACTGATTCGGGCGCGTGATATGCTTCTGTTCCTCTTTGGTCATGCCAAAGGTATCCTCGTAAGCCGTTACTTCGCGGTTTCCGCCCACAGCGGTTTTCAGGCGAATGAACTTTTCGGTCAGCACGTTGCTCATGGCTTGTTTTCTCCTCAATATTTCTGCATTCACCCATCGGAATGGATGTCTTCTATACGGCAGGGAGGAGGGGTTTCCCCCTCCTCCGAAAAAGCCGGTCTTACTTGCTCAGATAACGATCATACTGAGCCTGCTTGACGGTGACGTAATCCTCAGCGCCCATGGCGTTGAGCTGGTTGACGTAAGCGTCCCAGTCGGAATCGAAATTCCACTGGCCGGTGACGAACTTCATGCGGGCTTCCTGCACGTAGCTGTCGGAGTCGGTCAGGAAGGGAGAAACCTGATCGGCTTCCTCCGCCGTGGGGATCATGCCGGGCATCAGCTTGGCGGAGTACTTTTCGGAGTCCTCCACATAGTCGCTGAAGCGCTCGCCGGTGAAGCCTTCCACGTCGTTCTTGCGGGCGTGCTCCATGGTCTTGGAGTCATAGGAACGCCAGGGGAAGCTGCCGCCGTAGACGAAGAAGCCATACTGCCACGCGCCCAGCTGTGCGCCGCCGTCGTAGTTCAGAATGTCGTCGCAGTACACGATCTGGCCTTTTTCGTCCAGCGTGTAGGTCTCGCCCTCAGCGCCGTAGGCCGCGAAGGTGGTGCCTTCCGGGCTGTAGAAGAAGTCGCCCCACTTGATCAGGGCTTCGGGATCGTCGCAGGCGTCGGTGATGACGAAGGTGCCGATGCCGCGGACGGGATAGTCGCACCAGCTCTGCACCTTATCGCCGTCAGGGCCTTCCAGCGCGGCGATGCCCACGTAATCCTGAGAAGCGTCGGAGTACAGGAAGGCGGCGTCGCCCCAGCCGTACATGCCGACCACGTCGTTCACCTTGCCGTCCGTTACCCAGCTTTCATACTCGTACTTGCCGAAGGTTTCGGGATAGAAGTAACCCTTGTTCCACCAGTCGGCCATCTGCTGCCACATTTTCTTCATGCCTTCGCTGGTGTAAAGGTACTGCACCTTGCCATCCTTGTCAAGATAGTACTTTTCGCCGATGGGCTTGAAGCCGTTGTTGCCGATGCCGTAGCTGCCGCAGAGCATTTCTTCCAGCATGCCGATGCCGTCGGGCTGCATGTAGATGGGCCATTCGTCGTTCGCATCGCCGTTGCCGTTGACGTCAGTGGTCTTGAACACGTCGAATCTTCACCAGAAGGCCGTAGAGCGACATGGTCAGCGTATTGCGCAGTACCCGTTCAAAATAGAAGGACTGGATGAAGCGCTTCAGGTGCTTTAACCCCACGAACGGCGCGGCTTCCATGGTCATGGACGGCGAATAGTCCTTAAAGGCGATCTGCAGGCCGTACATGGGCATGTAGGAAAATACCACAAAAAACGCGATGACGGGGATCAGCAGCAGGTACAGATCGTAGTCCCGCCTCAGCGCGCGCCGCCATTCTCTTCCTTCCCGAAGCAGAAAACGGCTCAGACGGCCCGAATGTTCTTTCACTGCCTCATTCCTCCTTGCGCGATAACCAGCCGTATGCTTTTTCTCTGTCCTTGCAGCATCATTATAAGCCCAGCAGATGAAAAGTCGATGTATCAACCATATATCAAGTTTCGGATCAGAATTCGTAATGGATGAAAATGTGATATAATCTGTTTGCAAATGGATGCTTTTCCCCTATAATGAAATTTGTATGAGGAAAGGAACTTGATATGTCAACTTCTTCGACCCCAATGTATGAGCAAATTCAAAACGAGCTGATGGAGCAGATTCAGTCCGGCGTTTTTCAGCCCGGCGACCGTATCCCCAGTGAAAAGGAGCTGGCCGAACGCTACCACGTCAGCCGGATCACGGCAGTGAAAGCGCTGACCGAGCTGGCGCTGAACGGCTATATTTACCGGGTGCAGGGACGGGGATCCTTTGCCAATCCGCTGGACAGGCACCTGAAGCCCAGCGCCCTGAAGCTGGGCGGCGTGCCGAAGCCTTCCGGCGAACCGCGCCCTGTCACCGTGCTGATTCCCGAGCATGCGGACTATCACTCCGGCAGCATTATTCAGGGCATTACGCAAACCCTGCGCTATCCCGAATGCTTCGTCCATCTGGTGCTGACCCACACCAACCGGCTGGAGGAATACGCGCTGGAACAGGCGCTGAAAAGCGGCTGCGCGGGCGTGATCCTTTTTCCCGTGGACTGCGAGGTGTACAGCGATACGATCCTGCGGATGCATCTGAACAAATTCCCGCTGGTGCTGATCGACCGCTGCTTCCCGGGCATTCAGAGCAGCTGCGTCTGCTGTGATAACGAAAAGGGCGGCTGGCTCGCTGTGGAGCATCTGCTGTCGCTGGGACACCGAAATATCTGCTTTATCGCGGATTCATCCTTCCGGGAGCAGGTCACCTCCGTGCGCTACGGCGCTTACGTGGCCGCCATGACGGCGCAGCAGCTCCCGCTGCACGCCGTGGAGCGTTTCAACCCCCAGACCTTTTCTCCGGAAGAAGTGGAATGTCTGCTGAATGCCATTCGCGCCCGGGAAATCACGGCGGCGGTGGTCTCCAACAGCCATGCGGCGGAATGGCTGCTGGAGCTGTGCCAGACCGGCGGTATCCGTATTCCCGAGGAGCTTTCCGTGGTCTGCTTTGACCAGCCGCGAATTTTTCAGGGAATGGAGCCGCTGTTCACCTACGTGGAGCAAAATTCCTTTGAAATGGGCTGCCGGGCAGCGGAGCTGCTCAGGGAAGCCTTTGAGAACGGGCAGGAACATGCCTGCCAGAAACTGATTCTGGAACCCAAGCTGATGATCCACCACTCGACCCAAACCTTTGTCCAGTAAAGGAGAATGACGGATGAAGACCCCCAAATGCCTGCTTGCCTATGCGGAAGAACTGGAACAGTATTACGCCCGGTATTATCCCCCGCTGGCCCCACTGGCGAAGCCCTGCTTTCTGAGCACGGTGCAGACCACCATGGAGCCGCTTCCCGGCGGAGAGACCTTCGTCATCACCGGCGATATTCCCGCCATGTGGCTGCGGGATTCCTCCGCGCAGGTGAAAAACTATCTGCCCTTCGCCGCGGAGGACGAGCAGGTACGCTCTCTTCTGCGGGGCGTGATCGCCACGCAGGTCAAGGACGTGCTGATCGACGCCTATGCCAACGCCTTTAACCGGGAAGCCAACGGAAAGGGCTTTCAGGATAAGACGGAACGAAACCCCGCCGTCTGGGAGCGGAAGTATGAGGTGGATTCCCTCTGCGCGCCCATCCTGCTGGCACAGCAGTATGAAGAAGCCTCCGGCGATACGGCTGTTTATACGGAAGCGTTCCATCGGATGCTCCGGCGCATCGCGGAGGTGTTCCGCCTGGAGCAGCATCACGAGCGTTCGTCCTACTCCTTCGAGCGGGAAAACTGTCCGCCCTCCGATACGCTGCCCGGAGGACGGGGAACGCCCGTAGGCTTTACCGGCATGACCTGGTCGGGCTTCCGTCCTTCGGACGACCGCTGCGAATACGGCTACTTCATCCCTGCGAATATGATGGCGGTGGTCGCCATGAACGCCGCCGCCCAGATGGCGGAAGGACAGTTTGCCGACAAGGCTTTGGCGGACGAGTGCCGCGCGCTGGCCAACGAACTGGAAGCAGGCATCCGCCGCTTCGGCATTGCCGAACGGGAGGGCTTCGGCTCCATTTACTGCTATGAGACGGACGGCCTGGGGCACGCTCTGTTCATGGACGACGCCAACTCGCCCAGCCTGCTTTCCGCGCCCTATTTCGGCTGCTGCGACCGGCACGACGCGCTTTATCAGCGCACCCGGAAGTTTGTACTTTCCCCGGCCAATCCGTATTTTGTGAAAGGAACCTGCGCGGAGGGTGTGGGAAGTCCTCACACACCCAGGGGCTACGTCTGGCACATCGGCATTACCATGCAGGCGCTGACCAGCACCAGCCGGGAAGAAATCCTGCATTGCCTCGCCCTGCTTTCCAGCACTCACAACGGCTGCAATCTGATGCACGAGTCCTTTGATCCCAATGATCCTTCCCGGTTCACCCGGGCGGATTTCGCGTGGGCCAACACGCTGCTGGCCAGCCTGATGATCCAGCTGAAAAACGACGGTTTCTGGGAGCGGGAAGACAATGAATGAGACCGAGCTTTGCCGGGCCCTTGCCGCCACCGGCGACAATCTGTACGACTTCGCGTGGCTGACGGAAACGGGCGGCTGGCTTCACCGTTTTCAGCCCTGTTCCAACTGCCACAACGGCTATTCGGTGGCCAAACTCTTTATCGCTACCGCCGTGGGCCTGCTTTGGGACGAAGGAAGACTTTCGCCGGATGACCCCGTGGGCCGTTTTTTCCCCACGGATTCCCCTTGGCGGCAGGTGCACATCCACCACCTGCTGACCCATACCAGCGGGATCGACCGGGGCTTTCTGGATATTGACAACGACGACCTGTCCCGGTATCCCTCCGACGATTACCTGTCCATTCTTTGGGCCCAGCCGTTGCCCTATGCGCCCGGAACGCACGAGCAGTACAGCGACGCGGTCTTTTACCTTCTGGCGCGGATCGTAGAGCAGGTACAGGGGCAGCCGGCGGATGATTTTCTGGCGGAGCGGCTTTTTCGCCCCATGGGCTTTGGAGAGACCGCATGGTCCCGCTGCCCGCAGCATCATCCCATCGGCGGAACCGGCTTCTACGCCGGGGCACAGGACGTGGTCAAGCTGGGGCTGCTCTACTTAAACGGCGGCGTTTATCAGGGGCGACGGCTTCTGTCGGAAAAATGGGTGCAGACCGCCCTCCGCCATCAGTATGAGCTGCACCCGCTGGGGCACGACGATTGGGTTGGCAAGCTGGGCATGTGCGGTCAGGGCGTAGCCTTTTCGCCCAAACGAAAAGCCGCCGCGGCATGGCACGCCTTTGATACCGAAGGAAAAACGGAAGCGCTTTTGCAGGTGCTGGAAACCTGCTGAAACAGTGCGCATCAAAATGGCGGCACCGTCGGGCATTTTGCCGGCGGTGCCGCTGGTTTCGGTTTATGAGAAAACCCTGCCCGCATACGCAGCGGGCAGGGCGGAGTTTTTAGCGGTAGAGCGGGCCGTAGTGCTTGCAGGCGGCGTAGTCCGCGGCCTGCGTGTCCTGCGTGCCGAAGGAAGCCCAGCAGTGGGGACGGTACACCTTGTCGGCGGGCACGTTGTGCATGGTCACGGGAATACGCAGCATGGAGCAAAGGGTGATGAGATCCGCGCCCACATGACCGTACACCGTCACGCCATGGTTGGCGCCCCAGTTGGCCATGACGGAATACACATCCTTGAACGCGCCTTCGCCGGTGAGGCGGGGCACAAACCAGGTGGTGGGCCAGGTGGGGTCGGTGCGCTGGTCCAGAATGTCATGCACCTTGTCGGGCAGGGTGGCGGTGTAGCCTTCGGCGATCTGCAGGACCAGCCCCACGCCGTCCACGATGTTGGCCCGCAGCATGGTCACGGGCATTTCAGCCTGCGTCTTGAAATGGCTGGAAAATCCGCCGCCGCGGAAATACTGATAGTTGGCCCGGCACCAGTCGGTGGCTGCAAGGCAAGCCTTCACGTCTTCCTCGGTCATATCCCAGAAGGGCTTCATGCAGCCTTCGCCGTTTTCGTTTTTCGCTGCGCCGGTGCCGTCCAGCGCCGTCGCACCGGAGTTGATCAGGTGAATGAAGCCGTCCCTGGCCACGCCCTCGGGCTTCCAGCCGGTGACCCGCTCCACGGCCTCGGGGCTCCAGTAGGTGCGCACGTCATGGAAGCAGGGAGCGGTGTTGGTGATGAGCGTGCCCAGCATCATGGAAACGCCGTTCAGGGTGTCGTTTTCCGTGGCAAAGGGCGTCGGGGCCTTGACGCCGTTCCAGTCGAAGGTGGAGGCCATGATGGCTTCGGTGAAGTCCGCGTTGGGCAGCCAGTCCGTCCACTGACGCTGCCCCTGGAAGCCCGCCGCCACGGCGTTCTTGCCCAGCGCCTCTTCATGCCAGCCCAGCTCGTCCAGCTTGGGATTCCCGTACAGGATGTCCTTGACGATGATGGTCATCTTAGCGATGAATTCCCAGTCCTTGTCGGGCGCAATGTACTTGGAGCGGGTCACGATCTCAATCAGCTCCTTGCCGGCGTTGCAGTCGAAGCCTTCGGGACAGTTTTCCCGGATCCAGGCAAGGGCCTTTTCGTATTCTTCGGGGTCGTAGATGTTCAGCGCCATGCGGCGGAGGATCTCCACCTCGTCCACCCATTCGGCCCGGATGCCGAAATAGCGCTGGAACACGTTGGTGTCGCAGTAGGAACCCATGATGCCCATGGCGACGGCGCCGATGTTGACGTAGGATTTGTTCTTCATCCAGCCTGCGGCCACGGCGCAGCGGGCAAAGCGGAGGATCTTCTCTTCCACGTCGGCAGGAATGGTCTGATCACCCAGATCCTGCACGTCGTGACCATAGATGGAAAAGGCCGGCAGGCCCTTCTGGGCGTAGGCGGCCAGCACGGCGGCCAGATACACCGCGCCGGGACGCTCCGTGCCGTTGAAGCCCCAGACCGCTTTGATGGTGGAGGGGTTCATGTCGAAGGTCTCCATGCCGTAGCACCAGCAGGGAGTCACCGTCAGGGTGGCGGTCACGTTCTGGGTGGAGAAATATTCCTCGCATTTGGCCGCTTCCGCGCCGCCGCCGATGGTGCAGGGCGAAATGACCACCTGTACGGGCGTGCCGTCCGGATACTTCAGGGTTTCGATCAGGGCACTGGCGGAGTGGGCCATGCCCATGGTCTGGTCCTCCAGACTTTCGCGGACGCCGCCCCAGCGGCCATCGATTACAGGACGAATGCCGATTTTCGGATACATCATGTTACAGTTCCTCCTTGCCGGATTCTTTGGAATATTTTTTGTAACCGGGATGCCGCCCGGTGATGTGATAATAGTTCTCCCGAAGGTCCAGAAGCTGGTCGATCTTGTCCCGGGGGATCTCCTGCGCGCCGCCCAGCAGGCAGGCGTTCAGGCTGATCTTGGCGTACAGCTCCAGCGTTTCCATGCGGTAGTAGGCGGTGATCAGGTCGCAGCCAACGGTCAGCGCGCCGTGATTCTGCAAAAGCAGCACGTCATGCTCCGGCAGGTAGGGCGTGATGGCATCCGGTACCTCGTAGGTGGAGGGCGTGCCATAGGGCGTGACGGGGATCGAGCCGATGGTCAGTACGGTTTCGATCATGCTGTACTCGTCCAGGGGCTTGTTGGCTACGGCAAAGCCTGTGGCCGTGGGCGGATGTGCATGCACCACCGCGCCTACGTCGTCCCGGACTTCATAGCAGCGCATGTGCATCTTCATCTCACTGGAAGGCTTGTAGCCCTCCGGGCCTTCCACTACGTTCATGTCTGCGTCTACCCGCAGCAGCTTGTCGGGGGTAATAAAGGACTTGCTGATGCCCGAGGGCGTGATCCAGTAGGTGCCGTCCTCCATTTTGACGGATACGTTGCCGTCGTTGGCGGCCACCCAGCCCAGCTGCCACATTTTATGGCACACGTCGCAGATCTGGTCTTTGATTTCCTGCGAATTCATCATCAGTCACCTCATTCTATTGATAGAATCCTGTATGCTCATCATACCGCTTGCGCGTTCCGCACGCCTGTGTTATCATGGCAAATAGCTGGACAATATTCTCTTTTTTGCTCTGGAGGGTTGCGGAAATGCGTTCTTTGCAATATCATGAGGCCAAGCAGCGCGGGTCAAGGGAATTTCCGCTGGATTATCACTATATCGACCGCGCTCACGCCCGTTATGAAATGCCCTACCACTGGCATGAGGAAACCGAAATTCTCTTTGTGCTGTCCGGCGGCTTCTCGCTGTCGCTGGATGGGGAGGGCATGGAGCTTCAGCCCGGCGAAGCCGTGTTTTTTCCGGCGGGAAGTCTTCACGCCGGAACGCCCCATGACTGCGTGTACGAATGCATCGTTTTCGACCTGCGGATGCTTTTGAGCGCTCCCGGCCTGTGCCGGGAAAAAATGGGGGAGATCGCCGGAAGGAAAGTGCGGGTGCAGCAGCGTTTCCGCCCGGACGACCCGCTGGTTCGGGACGTGCTGCGCCCGTTGTTCGAGGGCCTGCGCCGCCGGGAAGAGGGGTGGGAGCTGAGTACGCTGGGCCTCCTGTACGCTTTTTTCGGCGGCGTTTACGCCCGGGGCAGCTATACCCGGGAGGAACAGCCCCGGGACGAGGACAAGAAAATGCTGCAGCTCAAGACCGTCTTTGACCTGATCGAAAGCCGCTACAGCCAGAAATTGACGCTGGACGATCTGGCTTCGGCGGTGCATCTGGACCGCAAGTACTTCTGCCGTTTTTTCAAACAAGCGACCCACATGACGCCCATGCAGTATTTGCAGTACTACCGGGTGGAGCGGGCCTTGAACGAGATGCAGCTCACCGACAAAAACGTGACGGAGATCGCGCTGGACGCGGGTTTTTCCGCGCCGGAGTATTTCACAAGGGTATTCAAAAAACAAAAGGGGATCGCACCGGGGCAGTATCTGTCCCAGCTGCGCGCCCGGAAATAGGAGGAAAACCTTATGCTTCTTGGAGTCCCGAAGATCATTCCCCCGGAACTGCTGAAAATCCTGAGCGAGATGGGCCATGGGGACGAGATCACTCTCGGCGACGCTAATTTCCCCGGGCACACCTACGGACAAACGGTGGTTCGGATGGACGGCCACGGCGTGCCGGAAATTCTGGAGGCCATTTTGCAGCTGATCCCGCTGGATACCCAGACGGCCCAGCCTGCCATGGTGATGCAGGTCACGCCCGGCGACCCTACCGAAACGCCCATCTGGGACACCTACAAGGAGATCATCGCCCGCCACGACCCTCGCGGCGCGGACTGCGTGACCGAGGTCGAACGCTACGCCTTCTATGATCGTGTTAAGACGAAAAGCTGCTGCGTCATCATGACCGGCGAAACCGCCACCTATGCGAACATCATCCTGAAAAAAGGCGTGATCGCCTGAAAAAGACCGCCCGCCCGGAAAAAAACGCCGGGCGGGCGGCTTCTTTCTCTGCTGGGAAAAGACGCGGACGAAGGAAACGGATAAACGGGAACTTGTTTCCCCAACATTTTTAACCTTCGCAGCAATTTTTAATGATTCTGCGCCTTTTCCATGATGAGCTGCTGATTCTTGAAGTCCAAGATGGAACGCTGCTGGGACAAAACCTGATAGCCGATTACGCCCTCAACAGGGATTCTCTTTTTAATTGCGCTGATATCGGAAATCGTAGCGGTGATACTGTCGTATTCCTTTTCAC
>CAKUCE010000063.1 GCA_934643535.1 uncultured Clostridia bacterium
GTCGCCCATGCGCACGGAGATGCCCTCCTGTGTGATCAGATAAAGATTTTCCGTATCGGACAGATTGATTTCCGTGACTTCATCCGCATATTCCTGCAGGGAAAGCTCATTGAGCAGATCGCAGTAAATATCCATCTGTTTCTGGCTGCGCAGGGAAAGGGTCTGCCCCACGTGTACCGCCGTGACCCGGAAGCCGGTGACCAGCGGCATTCCTTCCGGAAGGATCATGCTGTCGCTTTCGCTCATGACCATCCCGTGAGCGTCCAGCTCATACTGACTGCCCAGCCAGCGCATGACGGCCACGGGCTTGCGTTCCTCCACATAAAGGTAGATGGTGCTGGGATACTCGATCTGCATCCCCTGATAAATGATGGAATAGTCCTTTTCCAGATTTTTGGCGATCTCTTCCTCGCTGACCGTAAAGATGTTCCGCCCCCTGTACAGGCCGGAGGCCGACACCACCTGCTGGGGCGAATGCTCCTTCAGGCCGATGACATACATGGAGTCCAGCCGGAAAACCGTCTCCTGAAGCACCACGATCAGCACGCACAGCGCCGCCAGCAGGACCATCGCCTTGATAAACATTCCCTTCCGCCGCTTCTGCCGCCGCTTTTCTCCTGCGGCTGCGGAAACGGCGGCAGGCGGATCGCCGGACGGCCCGGCAGGCTGACTTTCCTTCGCCTGCCGGTCGTGCAGATAGGAATAGGAATATTCGCCGTATGCTTCAAATTCCTCCCTCTCCTGTCTGGAAGGGGCGTTCCGTTTGTGTTTCATGGATGTTCCTCTCCTCTTTCCACTGAAATCCGCTGAATATCGGCCCCCAAATGGGTCAGGGCCGTTTCAAAACGCTCGTAGCCCCGGTCGATCAACCGGGCGCGCTCCACCACAGTCTCTCCCTGCGCCGCGAGGCCCGCAATGGCCAGCGCCGCCCCGCCCCGCAGGTCCCGGGCCGTAACGTGCGCGCCGCTCAGGCGTTCCACGCCGCGAATGACCGCCGTGCGGCCGTTGATCAGGATATTCGCCCCCATGCGGTTCAGGTCGCCCGCATGAGCAAAACGGTTCTCAAAAACATTCTCCACCACCACGGAGGTTCCCTTCGCCAGCGAGGCGGCCGCCATCATCTGGGCCTGCATATCCGTAGGGAAGCCCGGATGGGGCTGGGTCTGCAGCTGGGCAAAGGCGGAAAGCCGCTCCGGGCCGTGAAGGGTCAGGGCGCTTTGCTGCCGGGAGATCACGCAGCCCATCTCTTCCAGCTTGGCGATCACCGCCAGCATCTCCTCCACCGGCACATTATGCAGGCGAATGCTTCCGCCGGTGACGGCGGCTGCGGCCAGCAGCGTTCCTGCGGCGATGCGGTCGGGCATGGGCCGGTATTCCACGCCGGTCAGCCGGGACACGCCCTGCACCCGGATGGTATTGGTGCCGGCGCCGGCGATTCTGGCCCCCATGGCGTTCAAAAAGCGCTGCAGGTCCAGAATTTCCGGTTCCCGGGCCACATTGTTCAGCACCGTCTCGCCCCGGAGCAGCGCAGCCGCCATCATCACGTTCTCCGTCGCGCCCACGCTGGGGTAATCGAAATGTACGGTGGCCGGACGCATATTTCGCCCGTCGCAGCGGATGACGCCGCCCTCTTCTTCCATCTGCACCCCCAACTGCCGAAGGCCGCTCAGGTGCAGGTCGATGGGGCGCAGTCCGATCTCGCATCCGCCGGGCAGGGACACGTTAGCCCTGCGGAACCGGGCCAGAATCGGCCCCAACAGAAAAATGGAGGAACGGATCCGTTTGGAAAGCTCCTCGGGCATTTCGTAGCCGCAAAGCCCGCCCGGGTCGATCTCCAGCGTTCCGCCGTCCCTATGTACGCCGCAGCCCAGCGTTCGAAGGATCTCCCCCATATCGCTGATGTCGCTGAGCCGCGGGCAATCCCGCAGAAGCGTTTTTCCCTCCGTCAGGATGGCTCCGGCCATGATGGGCAGCGCCGCGTTTTTCGCGTTCTGCACCGTCCATTCGCCCTTCAGGCGTTTCCCGCCCCGAATCCGCAAGGCGTCCATATTTCCACCTCCGTCAAGCATCGCATGCCCCATCCTATGCTCTGCCGGGAGATGTGTGAGAGCACCGCAGGGGTTTCACCCCTGCACCCCGACCAGGGCGATGCCCTGGACCCACCTTTGACCGCACAAAGTGCGGTCAATCATGGGATTGTTAAGGGCAGAGCCCTTGACTGCGGGGTTTGGGGCCGCAAAGGCCCCAACGTCTTCATGCATGACGGGAAATGTTGAAGAGGATGCCGACGGCGGCCATCAGGAGGGAGATGGAAGTGCCGCCCGCGCTGAAAAAAGGCAGCGGAAGGCCCGTCGTTGGGAGAATGCCCACAACCACGCCGATGTTGATAAAGGCCTGCACCGAGATCATGGCCGTGATCCCTGCGGCCAGCAGGCAGCCGTAACGGTCCTGACAGTTCAGGGCAATGCGCATCCCCGCCACAGCAAAAGCCACGAACAGCAGGATCACGACGCAGCAGCCGAACAGGCCGAAATCCTCGCCGATAATGGCAAAGATAAAGTCGCTCTCCGGGTACGGCAGGTAGGAAAATTTCTGCCGTCCCTGCCCCAACCCCCGACCGAACAGCCCGCCGGAGCCAATGGCGATCAGGGATTGAGAAAGCTGATAGCCTTCGTCGCTCATCTGGGCGAAGGGATTTCGGAAGGACAAAAGCCGTTCCCGCCGGTACGGCTCCACCCACGCATAGGCAAAGCCCACGGCCAGGCCCGCCACGCCCATCAGGCTCAGATGCTTCCATTTGGCCCCGGCCAGCAGCATCATCAGCACGGCCACGATCATGATGCTTCCCGCAGTGGACAGATTGGGCTGCTGCAAAATCAGCAAAAACATCGCCGCAGGAACCGCCAGCAGGGGCAGGATGCCCGTCCACAGGCGCTCCACCTGCTTGAGCCGGAAGCTGAGCGTAGAGGCCAGATACAGCACCGAAGCGATTTTGGCCAGCTCCGACGGCTGAAAGCTCAGGCCCGCTGCATTCAGCCAGCGGCGGGAGCCGTTCACATACACGCCGATGCCGGGGATCAGCACCAGCGCCAGCAGCGCGAAGCTGCCGGTCAGCGCCAGCATGACCACGCGGGGCTTCTGCCAGAAGGAATAAGGAATCCGGCTGGTCAGGAACATCAGAAATGCGCCCAGTCCCACGCCGATGAGCTGTTTTTTCACTTCCAGCAGCGCGTCGCCCTGATCCACCGCCTTATAGTAGGTGGCGCTGAACAGCGTCAGGAGGCCGCACATCATCAACAAGGCCAGGATCAGCGCCAGCGTACCGTCCGCCGGTTTCAGCCGCGTCTTTCGGTTCTGCCGCCATACCGGCTGCTGTTCCAACATAAAAGCCCCTCCCAACGCGCTCGTTCAAGATGCTTCGCTTTTGTGCGCATCTCCTTCGCCGAAGGGAAGGGCTTTGGTACTCCCGTTTACTGAAGCTGGTTCACCAGTTCCTTGAAAATCTCGCCCCGCTGCTCAAAATCCTTGAACATATCAAAGCTGGCGCAGGCGGGAGACAGCAGCACGTTGCCGCCGGAAACGGCCAGCAGACGGGATTTGTCGATGGCGTCGCCCATGCTGTAGGCCTGACTGATGCGGTCGTAGCCGGCTTCCTCCAGCTGCTGGCGGATCTGCCGGGAGGTCTCGCCCATGACCACCACATGGGAGATCAGGCCGGAAGCAACGATTTCTTCGCAAAGCGGCATGAAGTTGGTGTGCTTATCATATCCGCCGAGAATCAGCACCGTGGGCGCGCGCATGCTCTGCACTGCCTTGATGGTGCTGTCCACATTGGTGCCCTTGCTGTCGTTGATGTAGGTAACGCCCTCCAGCACGCGCACCTTTTCGATGCGATGCTCCACCCCCGTAAAGGTCTGCAGAGTGTGGCGGATGACCGGGGCGGGCACGTTCATGGCGCAGGCCATGGCCGCGGCGGCCAGCGCGTTCTCCAGATTGTGAGGGCCGGGGATCAGGATGGAATCAGCGTCGCAAATGGGGCGGGTTTCGCCCTTCCACTGCCAGACGATCTTGCCATCCTTCACAAAAGCGCCGTTTTCCAGCGGTTGGGTACGGCTGAAGAATGCCACCTGACTTTTCAGCTTTTCGGCCATTTTGTTCAGCACCGGATCGTCGTAGTTCAGCACCGCGAAATCGTCCGCCGTCTGATTTTCAAAAATGCGCTGCTTCATGCGGATGTATTGGGCCATGGTGCCGTGGCGGTTCAGATGATCCTCCGTAATATTCAGAAGCGCCGCCACATGGGGATGGAAGGTCTTGACGCTTTCCAGCTGGAAGCTGGAGACCTCCACCACCGTCACGTCCTCCTTTTTGGCGGAAATAGCCACGTTGGACAGCGGATAGCCGATATTCCCGGCCACATGGGTGATCCGTCCGGCGTTTTCGAAAATTTTGCCCAGAAGAGTCGTGGTAGTGGTCTTTCCGTTAGTGCCGGAAATGGCCAGCATATCGCCGTTGAGCAGAGAAGAGGCCAGTTCCAATTCCCCGATCACGGGCATGCCCTTTTCCTTAGCGGCCTTCACCACCGGCGCGTCGATGGGCACGCCCGGGCTGATCATCAGAATATCCGCTTCGTCCAGCAGTTTCACGCTGTCCTCGCCCAGCCGGAACAGGCAGGCCGTGCCGCGCAGGCTGTCCAGCTGGTCGCCAAACGCCTCTTCCTGTTTCATATCCGACAAAATGGGAATGGCCCCATGGCGAAGCAGCAGCTCGGCGGCGGCAATGCCGCTGCGGGCCATGCCCACTACCAACACGCGCTTCTTTTCAACTTTCATGACGATTTTCACCTCCGAAATCCTCAAAATCGTTTCGGTCTATCAGTTCAAGGGAAGAGAGAACAGGGAGATCAGGCACAGAAGGCCCTCCACGATGGAGTACATGGCCACAATCTGCTGTTCGGTCATGCCGCTCAGTTCAAAGTGATGATGAATCGGAGACATCTTGAAGATGCGCTTGCCATGAGTCGCCTTGAAATAGATGCGCTGAATAATCACGCTCATGGAAGAGGCGAACATGGTAAAACAGATCAGCAGCCAGTAGATCGGCATCCGCAGAAGCATACTCATGCCCACCATGGCCCCGCCGATGAACATGCTGCCCGTATCGCCCATGAATACCAGCGCGGGATAGTGGTTGAAGCGCAGGAAGCCCATGCAGCCGCCCGCCAGCGCCATGGCGAAGATCGCCAGATGCTGATAGTTGCCCATGGTTTCCGGGGTCAGTACAGACGCGCCTGCCAGCGTCACAAATACGGCGATCAGACCCCAGGCGGAGCTGCCGATCACGCTGACGCTGGACAGAAGCCCGTCCAGACCGTCCTGCAGATTGGCGCTGTTGACCATGAAGATCATGGCCAGCGTCATCAGAGGCACGTAGCATACGCCCAGATCCCACTCCACATTGAAGAAGGGCACAAGCACGCTGCTGCCGATCATGGGATGCTTGTAGCAGTACCAGGAGAAGGCCAGTGAGATCACGACCTGCGCCACTACCTTCTGCCACCAGATCAGGCCCAGATTGCGCTTTTTCACAACCTTGATGTAGTCGTCCACAAAGCCCACCAGCATGGTCAGCAGAGAGACGCCGATCAGCGCCAGAGTGAAATCCCACTGGCCGTACCAGCTGCCGGTGAACACGGCTGCCGCCAGACAGGTGGTCAGCACGAACATCAGGCCGCCCATGGTGGGTGTGCCCTGCTTGGTCTTGTGAGACTGGGGACCCAGCTCGTACACCGTCTGTCCGAATTTGAGCTTGCGCAGCACGGGGATCACCCGCGGCCCCAGCACCAGTACGCCCGCCAGAGAAAGGATCAGCGCCAGAATCAGCTTTAGCATGGTATTCACTCCTCTGAAGATTCAAGCTCCGGCTGAAGCTCCCGGAGCAGCTCCTGCACGACGATCTTTTCGTCAAAGGGACGCTTCACGCCCATGATGTCCTGATAGGTCTCGTGACCCTTGCCCGCCAGAATGATCACATCGCCGTCCCGGCCCATTTCCAGCGCGCGGCGAATGGCGTCCCGGCGGTTCTCAATGATGACGTACTTTCCGCCCGTGGGCTTGATGCCCTCTTCGATGGAAGCCAGAATGGCGTTGGGGTCCTCCGTGCGGGGATTATCGCTGGTGAGGATGGAGAAGTCTGCCAGACGGCCGGCGATCTCGCCCATGATGGGCCGCTTGCCGTGATCCCGGTCGCCGCCGCAGCCGAACAGCACGATCAGCCGGTTGCGGGTAAAAGTGCGCACGGTGGTCAGAATGTTTTCCAGCGCGTCGGGAGAATGAGAGTAATCCAGAATGACCTTGTAGGGCGTCTTGGTATCCAGCATTTCCACCCGTCCGGGTACGTTGACCACGCTTTCCAGCCCTTCCCGGATGGCCTGCTGGTCAATGCCGAGGATCATGGCCAGCGACGCGGCGGCCAGCGCGTTGTACACGTTGAACATGCCCGTCAGGTGCATGCGCACCGGCATTTCTTCCAGCCCGCGCAGCAGAATGGAGAAGGACACGCCGTCCTCGGAAATTTCAATATCCCGGGCAAACACATCCGCGTCGGAACTGATGCCGAAGGTCAGGTAGGGCACCTTGATGTCCTGGATGATCTTATCGCTGGTCTCGTCGTCGGCATTCAGCGCGGCGTTGAGCACCTGCCCATGCATGAAGAAGCTCTTCTTGGTTTCGAAATAGTTCTCCATGGTGCCGAAATAATCCAGATGATCCTGCGAAAGGTTGGTATAGCAGGCGGCCTCGAAGGTCACGCCATCCAGCCGGTGCATGGCCACGGCATGGGCGCTGACCTCCATGCTGACCACTTCCACGCCCTCGCCCCGCATCTGCCGCAGGCAGCGGTGCAGATCGATGGGATCCGGGGTGGTCAGGTTGCTGTGCAGGCGCTTTTCGCCGATCATATTGCCGGTGGTGCCGATCAGGCCGGTCTTGAAGCCCGCCTTTTCCAGAATCGCCTTCATCAGGTAGCTGGTCGTGGTTTTGCCCTTGGTGCCGCACACGCCCACCATGCGGATCTCTTTTTCGGGATGGCCATAGAAAGCCGCAGCGATATAAGCCATGGCGGAACGGACGTTTTCCACCTTCACCTGAGGCACATCCGCTTCCAGAATGCGCTCCACCACAAAGGCGACGCAGCCGTTTTTCTCCGCCTGGCCCACGAAAGTATGAGCGTCAAAGCGCGCGCCGCTGATGCAGAAGAACAGCCCGCCGGAGGTCTTCTCCCGGCTGTCGGTGATCAGGGCGTCTATCCGGGCGTCCATGTTTCCCTTTGTTTCCAAAACTCCGGGTACGTCCACCAGCAGATCCTTCAGTAGCATTGGTACTCCCCCATCCTTATGGATTCGGTAACTCAAAATGAACCAGAACGACGGAATCCGGCGCAAGAAAGCTTCCTGCGGCTGGCTCCTGCGAAACGGCGAAGCCGCTTCCGTCGATTTCCATTTCCAGACCGCGCTGTCGAAGCAGCGAAGCGGCGGATGCAATAGACTTGCCCGAAACCTCCGGCACGCATACCAGCGTTTCCGTCTCCGGCAAAGCCTCGTCATAGGTGTAGAGCATCATCTGTCCGCCGGTACGGAGCGCGGCCCCGGCGCTGGGCATCTGTGCGGTCACGCTGCCGCTTCCGCCGTCGTCCAGCACCTTCAGTCCCAACGAAGAAAGCGTCCGACGTGCCTCCCACAAAGGCAGACCCGTCACGTCCGGCACCTGCACCGGCTCGCTGTCATCCTCCCCGTTGGGCTGATAACCTAAATAAGGTAACACATCCTCGAGGATTTGTCTAGCAAAAGGCGCGGCCGTGGTTCCGCCGTAGTCTACCGGGGTGTCGGCTTCGTCCACGATCACCAGCAGGGCGATGCGGGGATCATCCGCCGGGGCAAAGCCCAGAAACGAACCGATGTGAACGTTCCGCACGATGCGGCCGTCCTTGTAGACCTGCGCCGTGCCCGTTTTGCCGCCGATGCGGTAGCCCGGAATGCGGGCGTTCTTCGCGCCGCCGATGGCCACCACATCTTCCAGCAGCTTTCGCATGGTCAGGGAGGTTTCCTCAGAGATGGGATTGGAAGCCACCTTGGGCGAGGTGCGGTAGAGAACGGTTCCGTCCGGAGAGACGGCCTCTTTCAGCAGATAGGGCCGCATGAGCCGACCGCCGTTGAGAACGGAGCAGGCGGCGGTCAACAGCTGAACCGGCGTTACCGCCACGCTCTGGCCGAAGCCGATTCGCGCCAGGTCCACGTTCTTGACGGAATTCACGGGTATTAGTATACCACTTTCCTCCCCCTGCAAGTCAATATTCGTTTTCGAACCCAGGCCGAAAGCGTGCAGGTACTGGTAAAAGCGTTCGGTCCCCATGTGCAGGGCCAGTTCCACAAAGACCGGGTTGCAGCTGTTCTGCAGGGCCTGCGCCATGGTTTCGGCCTTGTGAGGGCTGCCCCAGCACTTGATGGTATCTCCGTCCACCTTGATTTTGCCGGAGCAGTAGAAGCCGTCCTCCGGCGTCGTCACGCCGCTGTCCAGCGCGGCGGCAGCCGTCAGAATCTTGAAGGTGGAGCCGGGTTCGTAGGAGTCGGAGATCAGACGGATGCGCATCAGGCTCTGCAGCGCGTCCAGCTGATCCCGGGGCGGATCGTTGGGGTCGTAGTCCGGCTTGGAGCACATGGCCAGCACCGCGCCGGTATACACGTCCATCACCAGAGCGTGGACGGCCTGCGCCTTGTTGACCTCGTAGCACTCCCGCATGGCCTTTTCCACGACTTCCTGAATGGTCGCGTCGATGGTCAGGCGAACGGTGCTGCCGTCCTGCGGCTCAATGTAGAGATTGCCGCTGTCGTAGATAGGCCGGGCCTTGCCGTCCACGCTGCGCATGCTGCGCCCCGCCTCGCCCCGAAGCAGTGTCTCGTACTGCTGCTCCAGCCCGGACTGGCCCACGCCGTCCACGTTCACCAGTCCCAGCGTCTGGGTCAGGAACGCGCCCCGCAGGTATACCCGGCGCACGTCTTCATCAAACAAAAGCGCGGATGCGGCCTCAGCAGTCTCCGCATCCTTGCTTTGCTTCAGTTGGCGCAGCTGATCCGCCGTTTCCCGGGAGACCTGCCGTTTGAGCGTCACGGAAGACCTGCTCCGCTGGGCGGCCTTTTCCGCCACTTTTTCCTCGGAAATACCCAGGATCGGGCTTACGATCCGGGCAAAGGCTTCCGCGTCCTTCACCCTGGCGGGTTCTACGCTGACGATATAAGCCGTGGCGCTCATGACCAGCATCTGGCCATTGGTATCCAGAATATTTCCCCTTCGGGCGTAAACCGTTCCCTCGCGCGTCCATTGGTGCACGCCCCGGCTGGTCAGCTCGGCGGAACGGGCAGTGGTCAGATAGGCGATCCGGCACATCAGAACGCCAAAGAGAAAAATCAGGATGACCAGCAGGGTCAGAACCCTTTTCCGAATGTGCAGCTCCGCAGGCATGCTACTTCCCCCATTTTACGGTTTCCGTGATAATGGGATGTATGCTGCCCTTCAGGCGGATAGAACCCTTTCGACGAACGCTCCGCTCTTTCGGTCTTAATTGCCAGAATCTGCGGAGACATGGATCGTGCCGGCCGGATCGACCGGTTCCTCCGCAGCGTCCGCTTCGGCGACCGGCGGCGTCTCGCTGGAAGCGGTCAGGGCGGGACGGGTATCCACCGCCACCAGATAGACGGCTTCCGCCGCCTCCGCAGGGATCATATTCAGATCCCGGGCCGCAGCATAGCAGATGGTAGACGCATCGGAGGCCTGAGCGATTTCCTCCTCCAAACTGGCGTTCTGAGCGCGGTAATCCTTGATGGAGCGCTCCAGCCGGTTGATGGCCTTCTGCCGCTCGGCAATCATGCCCTGCTGGGACAAAAGCACCACGCCGCAGAGGAACATCACGGCCGCCGTAATCAGGATCAGCGCCCGAAAGGAGATGCGTACACCGCTCTTGCTGTATTCCCGCCGGAGGGCCTCGGCGAGGGACTGCTCTTCCCTGTCCAGCCGCTCCCGCTCCAGCTCCAGCGCCTGAGTGCGGCGGCGGCGCTGACGATCCGGCTGCAAACGGCCGGTCCGCAGGTCGATGTCGCTGGCAGGCAGATAGACGCTGCTCCTGACCTGAAAACGGTCGGTGGGCACATATTGCTCCGCGCTGCGCTGTGCAAAGCTGTCATAAGTGTACACATAGGATTCCATGGTAGCTGCTCCTTTCCGTATTCATTGCGAAAAACCATTATTCTTCCATCATATTGCCGATTTCGTCCAGAAGGGCTTCCCGGTGCTCCCGGAAGAAGCTGTCCTCCTCGTCGGCCGTCTTGCGATCCACGATGCGGATATGATCCAGCGCGCCGCTGATTTCCACGTCCCGGGCGTCGCCCAGCACCATCTGGCGCAGCTTCAGCGGTAGAAGCAGACGGCCCTGACCGTCTGCCTCCATACCGCGATAGCTCATCTTGGCCAGATAGGCCTGATACTTTTGTACAGCTGGCTTGCGCTGATTGAGGCGGTAGAGCTCCGCCAGAAGATCGTCGAATACCGGATCCGGGTAGAGGGCGATGCCCTCGCCATCCCGGGTAATGCTGATGGTAAATACCTCTCCCAAGGGTTTGCGGTAAGCGGTTGGAATGATGATACGGCCCTTGGGATCCAGCGAGTGGTCGTAGCTGCCGAAGAAGGTGTAGTTCTTGGGAAGGATGGAAGCGCTTTGGGATTGATCCGCTTCCGCGTGCGTCTCGTCCACAGGCTCCACCCTCCCTTCCTATTCGTGGCATTTTGCTCCACTTTCTGGCACCTGAAACCATTATGCGCCACTCCAAACAAAAATGCAACGGATCAAAGCCATGCCGTGCAAGGCTTTGAAGCATTTTTCGACGCCAAATCCGGCATTTTTGACGAACGGCTGTTCGTTTCTTTTTTTGTTGCAAAAGAAAAGGGTTTGGAAAGTTTGCCGAAACAATCTTTCCAAACCTTGGGGAACAAATGTTTTGCTTTAATTGTTACATTTTTATTTCTAAAACAAAACGATAATTTTAGATTTTAGGGAGATCAACCGGCCGGGCCACCTCGATCCGCCGCAGGGAAAAACGGAGCGCATCGCAGCTGACCAGATGATAGTCCACCCCGCGAACCGTCCCTTCCACGCCCACCTTGATGCCCGCGCCGTGCAGATGGCCAAAGACCACCGTGCGCACCCCAAACCGCTCCAGAATCTCCGTAAAGGGGGTTACGAGCAGATCCTTGTAAAGGGGCGGGTAATGCAGCATCACCACCACAGGCAGCCTGTCCCCCGCCAGCTTTCCCGCCTGCTGCAGGGACATTTCCAGCCGCAGAAGCTCCCGCTGAAAAATCTTCACGTCCTGCGGATCGGCGGGCTGTCCCTCTCCGGGAATGTTCCAGCCCCGGGTGCCGCAGTAGACCACGCTGTCCAGCGCCAGCGCGTCGTTCTGCAGGGCGTACATGTTTTCCGGCAGAAGGGAGCGCACCTTGCTGATGGAATTCCACCAGTAATCGTGATTGCCCCGCAGCAGCAGCTTCCGTCCGGGCAGGGCGGCGATCTGCATCAAATCGTCCCGGGCTTCGTCAAGCTGCATGGCCCAGCTGATGTCGCCGGGAATCAGCACCACATCCTCGGGGCTGACCATCGAAAGCCAGTTTTCCCGAATAACGTCAAAATGGCGATCCCAATGATCGCCAAAGACATTCATGGGTTTTTCCTGATGTCCCGGCAGATGGAGATCGCCAATTGCATAGATTGCCATGGATGCCTCACTTTACAGGCCGCCAAACTCAGCGGTCGTCGTCGTCCTTGTCCTCGTCTTCATCCTCGTTTTCGTCTTCAATGACGCTTTCCAGCGAAAGCTCATTCTGAATATCGCCGTACTCGTTGGCAGGGATGTCCTCCTCGATTTCCGGGATGATCTCGTCCATAGTGCTGACGGAATTGAGGCCGATGGTGGATTCGTCCACGGAAACGGGAGCGTCCTCCACTTCTTCGCGGCCGCCGCCGGACTGCATTTCCTTCAGGCAGCTCAGGCAAACGTCCTTGCCGGGCAGCGCGGGGGCCGCGTTGCATACGGAGCAAAGTTCCATATCGTCATTGGTAGGCTCGCCCTTCATCTCGCGAAGGCATACCTTGCAGTATTTTTCATCCTCCCGGATATAATTCAGATCGCACCGTGGGCATTTGACCAGTTTCATGTGATTTTTCCCTCCATCAAATCAGGGCCTTGACCCTGCCAGAATATCCTGCCAGCCATTTCCATGGAAATAAGCTTCCATTTGTATTGCATCTAAATGACAAATATATTACGATTTTATTACGCTTTTGGCGTAAATCACCGTATATGGGAGGTAGACTATGAAAACCAAAATGTTCACAGCTTTGGCAGCGGCCGGTCTTTGTACGGTCATGGCC
>CAKUCE010000064.1 GCA_934643535.1 uncultured Clostridia bacterium
CTGACTATATTCGTATCGACCGGCTGACCTGCGGTCGGCAAATTCCTCTGCAAGGTTTCGCCGTGCGCAGCACCCGGTCGGGCGGGGAGTTTTCAGCTTTGCTGAAAACATTACCGATGGTTTCTGGCGAAAAAGCTCGCCTGCGGTCAGGCTTTTCCGGACTGGCTCGGATCGTGGGCAGCCCGCCCGGCAGGGGCTGTGCAGGCCCGAAAAAGGGCTTCGGGCCTGCGGCTCCTTTCACAATCCCCCGAAGGGATTCCTGACAGGAAAAATGCTTTTTACCGGATCATTTCCGCTGGCTCAAGAGCAGCGCATACAGGTTGGAGGGCTCGCCGGTCAGGGAAAGCGCGGCCAGCTCGGCGGCCGTCTGACGGTCGCCTGCGGCCCAGCAGGCCATGGCGGACTGCCAGTCGCACCCGGCCCGGCGAAGGGTCTGCGCGTCTTCCATGTAGGAGATAAAGAAGGGCGTGGTTTTATAATAGCCTGCGTCCCGGGCGAAGGCGGCGTTTTCCTGCTTATGCAGGTGAGCGGAGACGATCTCCTGCGCCTGCGGGGCACGGCCCGTGCGCTTCAGCGCCATAGCCTGCCAGCAGGGCAGCTCGGGCAGGTTCATATTGGAGAAGTAGTCTACCTTCAGGATCAGAATATGATCGTACAGCGCCCGGGCCCCGTCCCTGCGGCCCAGCTCTTCCAGACAGCGGGCTTCGAAATACTGGTGGGGCACCAGCAGCACTTCGTTCCACAGGCCCGCGCCCAGATTCTCCGGCAGGGTCTGGGCGGCGCGGAAATGCTCCAGCGCCTGTTCATACTGCCCGTCCGCGAACAGTCCCCGGCCCAGCGCGTGATGGGCGAACATGTACTGCTCAGCCACGGCGTGTTCGCCGCCCTCGCAGGGCGTGAATTTCTTGCCGAGCAGGATCTTCAGCGCTTCTTCATAGCGGCCCGCCAGATTCAGCGCCCGGCACAGCTCAATGGCGGTATCCTCCCGCTCGTAGCCATGCTTCTCCACAAAGGCGGCGGTTTCGTTGGGGTCGCAGTGGAGGCGGGTCATCAGATAGGCCTTTTCCCATACCAGCTGGCCGTCTCCGGGATGCAGGGCCAGCGCTTTGTCCAGCAGGGGCAGGGCCTCGTCCCGGCGGTTCAGATGGCTGTAACGGGCCACCGCCAGATTGCGCAGGGGCATGTAGGCGTTGGGGTCCGCCTTGGCGGCGCGGCTCCACAGCTTTTCCGCCTTTGCGTGGTTTTCCATGTGATATTCCAGACAGGCCAGCAGATTCAGGGCGTTCGCATCCTCCGGATGAGCCGCCACCGCTTCCGTCAGCGCCCGATGCTCGATCTCCCGCAGGGGGTAGGCCACGCCTGCCTCCAGCCCGGCGGCCTTTTCCAGCGCCGCCCGGTCGCCGGTCAGGTGCCAGCGCACGTACTCGGTCTGGGCGCAGGGGACGGGCAGACCGGCCAGAATGGCCGCGGCCAGCTCACTTTCGCCCATTTCGGAAAGCTCCTGCGCCATATCCAGCGCCGACTGGCAGGGGTCGCTTTCCAGCGTGGCGTACAGCTCGGGAGACGCGCCGTATTTCAGCGCCCGCAGAGTCAGATTCAGGCTGTCGTAGGCTTCCGCCCGGCGCAGCGCTTCCCCGGCGCGGTCGTCGCCCAGCTTTCTCAGCGCCAGATAGCGGATCAGCAGAGCGGTCTCGTTATGGGCGTGCTGGTTCAGCGCTTCCTCCGCACAGGTCAGCGCGTCGTCGTACCGGCCATGGCGCAGCTGGATCAGCGCGGCCCGGGTCATGGCGCGGGAACGCGCGTCCTGCGCCCACGCGGCCTGCAGATAGCCGTCCAGCGCTTCGTCTTCCCGGCCCAGCGCCTCTTCGATCCGGGCCATGACGTATTGCAGCTCGCCGCTTTCGGGATGGAAATTGCGCACCGTGGCCACCTTCCAGGCATGAAGGGCCAGCTTGCGGGCGCTTTCCGGACGGAAGTGGGCCAACTCGTCGTTGGCCAGCGCGATCAGGGAGGGCAGATGATCCGGATCCCGGCGCAGGGCTTCCCGCCAGTAACCGGCGGGACGGATGGCCGGGTCGCGGTACTGCTCCGTATGTACGCCCAGCAGATACAGCTCCTGTGCGCTCTTGAGCTGATCCATGGTGGGATTGTCCGGGATGGTCTCCGGCATTTCCTTCAGCTCGTTTTCCGCCGGCTTTTCATAGCGCAGCAGCGTCCGGCCCTGCTGATCCAGCAGACGGAACGCGGTGATCTCCTCAGACAGCGGCAGGTCGAAGTTCTGTTCCGGCCCGGCGGTAAAGCGATGCTCCGCGCCGTTGACGATCAGCGCCGCGTCCTTCAGGGGGACGGAGGCCTGCAGGCGCAGACGGCCGTTTTCCAAGGACAGGGCCGCTTCCCGGCAGGCGCAGAAGGGCGCGCCGCCGTCGCCCACGGGGTACCACATCTGGGAAAATTCCTTGCTTTCATAGGGATACAGCCACGCAAAGTCCGGCTGATTGAGGGAATAGCTGCTGGCCATCAGCTCGGCGTAAGCGCCGTCGGTGTCGGTCAGCGCCCGCTCCCAGCTCCGGGACAGCTGATTGTAGGCCCAGGTGAACATCTTCTTGCCCACGCTCACATGGCGGTCGGCCACATGCACCACGCCGCAGCGCTTGCCTTCGTCGTAGCCGCCGAAGAAATCATACTTCGTGGCCGCACAGAAATAGGACGTGGGCTGATGCGTGTTCTTATGATAGGAAATATCCGTGCCGTCGCCCATCCGGATGCCGTTGTACACGCCGGAGGCCACGGGATATTCCGTCACATTCTTGCGGTAGTGGAACTGGACGTAATGCACATCCGGCGGGAACACCAGCCGGTACTGCTCGTTCACGGGCACGGCGGCGTTTTCCCACCACAGGAAGGAATGCCGGGCGGGCGTGCCGTTGTACACCTTCATCCGGGTATCGAACCGTGCTTCTCCGGGACACAGGCGAACGCCCACCATGCCCTTCATGCGGTTCAGCGGCTCGTTTTCGCTCATCCACACCGTGACCGCGCCGTTTTCTTCTTCCTCCACCTGTACGTCCACGGGCATATAGGTGCTGGGCCGGTGGTGACAGGGCCAGTTGAATTCCAGACCGCCGGAGATCCAGCTGCCCAGCAGGCCGATCAGCGCGGGCTTCACCACGTGCTGCCGGTAGAAGAAATCATAGCCGGTGCGCTTATCCATGGCGGCGTAGATGCGTCCGCCCAGCTCGGGCATCAGCTCGATTTTCAGATATTCGTTTTCCAGCGTGATGATGCGGAAGGGCTTTTCAGAGCGGTGCGCCCGATCCACCCGCATGACCACCTTGTTGGGGTAGGGATTGCCGCTGGAGCGCTGATGCACCCGGTTTTCCGCGAACATGGGCATTTCCTCGGCGGCGGGAGAGTCGTAAGCCGCCATCAGGCGGATCTCATCGGTAACTTTGGTCTTCTGGAACATGTTTATTTCCTCCTGTACTTTCAAACGGTATTTTGGAATGAGGATTTTCACGATTCCCGTTGGGTCTCCCCGGCCTCGGGCGCGGCAAGGCCCTCCTTGACCCGGTAAAGCTCTTCGTTGGCCCGGCGCACGCCCTCGCCGAAAGGCTCATAGGGGCGGTTGCACACGTCCACAAAGCCAAATTGATAATTTTCGCCGTCGTACCGGCCCCAAAGGGGCTGATCGTTATAGGCGAAGTAGTGCGCGCCCACGCTGCACGGCTGAGCGGCCGCACGGGTCAGATACCGGGCGTACGCGTCGCCACGGGCCTTTTGATCCTTCACATGGAACAGGCTGGGGGCGGGCAAACCGGCGTCCAGCGCCCCGAAATGGAACTCGCCGATCAAAACCGGCATGTCCAGCGCCTTTTGCACCGCCAGCAGCGCTTCCGTGGGGTCGGCGGCGTAGCAGTTGAGGGAGAACACGTCGAAATGCCTTGCCGCCCGCAGCATTCCGGGATGGTTCACATGGGCGAAGCGCATTCCCAGATTCAGATGACGGGGAGCCGCTTCCCGGGCGTATTGGGCGGGAAGTCCCGCGTAGCGGTCGATCATCCCGCCGGTAAAGTCGGACAGGTCGCGTTCGGCTTCCGGGGAGCGTTCCGCCGCCCGGAACAGGCCCTTTTCCAGCGCTTCAAAATCGGGAAGCTCCAGCCGCCACGCCCGGTTCAGCGCGGAAATATCGTCCCCGTACCGCCCGCGCAGGAAGGCGATCAGCTTCCGCAGGGTGGCGGTGCCCTGCCCGGTTTCCAGCACCCGCTCCGCCAGCAGGATGCCTTCCACAAAGCCCCACGTGGGCTCGTTATTCAGAAAATAGCCGATCAGCAGCGGATCGTCCCGATAGGCCGTCAGCTGAGCGGCGAAACGGCGGCAGCCTTCTTCGTATTCCTCGGCGTACACGTCCGGGAAATCCCGGTAGATCATGCGCCGGGTGGTGGGATAGCCCTTGAGCATGATGACGTAGGGCATGCTCGAACGGCGGATGAACTCCGGGTCGCTGAACATGGACAGGGTGTTGATTCCCCACGCCCGCAGGCGGCGGGCGGTGAGGCCGCACCAGCGGTCATACCATTCTCCGCCGAAAGCGCGGATCAGATTGGCCGTGGCCGGGGCGTACAGAAGCGTATCCTTCGGGAACATGCCGGAGAATTTCCGGCGGTACAGCTCGTTTTCTTCGGCCAGCTCATAGGCCGGAGCAAAGGGGCCGCCGGGGTCAGGCAAATCGTCCATCTGGTCTTCCACACCGCGGATCCAGCCTGCTTCGCCGGGCGTTACCCCGAACACGCCGGTGGAGTAGAACGCGCAGCCGTCCGGGTCTACCAGATACCAGCGCCCTTCCTCCTTCTGGACGCGGAAAAAGCCCGTGGCTTCGAACCGACGCTCCGTACAGCCGCCGAAGCGGTTCCGTCCCGGCAGGGGCGGCAGGTCTTTTTCCCACTCGCCCTGCAGGAAGTCCTTCAGCGCGTCCTCGGAGGGCATTTTTCCCGGCCAGTCCTTCTGTTTCCACTGCCCCAGCGCGTCCATGGTGGTTTCGGCAGCTTTGGGAAAGTCGATCGCCTCGTCCGTCAGAAAAACATCCGCCAGGTCAAAGCGCCGCCGGTCCTGCCGGCCAGGCAGAAAGCCGATGGTCAGCGAGACCACCCGGGCTTTTTCCAACCCCTGCCCGGTAACGCAGGTCTTCAGCGTGCCCGGATTCAGAGGCGGGAACAGCAGACTGCCGTCCAGCCATTTCAGCCGGAACACGGCCCGGGCCTTCTGACCGGGAAAGAGCATGGTGTTCATTTCCAGCGTCCGGCCGTCCGCCTCCGCAAAGCGGACGAAGATCGCCTCGCAGGCGGAAACCCGGCTGGTCAGGTCGATCACCAGCGCGTCCGCCTGCTGAAAAGCCTGTGCCATTTCTTCGTCGAAGGGTGCGAAGGTCAGGGCCATTTCGTCCCGCTCCCCGCAGACGGTGAAGCCTTCCTTTTCTTTTTGGAGACGGCAGCCTTTCAGCACCGCCGTTTCCAGACAAAGCTGCTTTTTCACTTTCCTCGCTCCCGTTCTCCGGCGCTTTGCCGGGGTTTGATTCTGGGCCCATTATACCAGCCCGCCGCCGCTGGCGAAACGCCAAATCCGGCGGAAAAATTCCGAAAAACGCGGCAAGCGGGAAAATAACAAGCCCTCCGCAGGTCATGTGATCTGCGGAGGGCTTGAGAAAACGTCACTTTTTCTTTCGGGTCAGAAGCAGCCCGACAATGCCTCCTGTCAGAAGCAGAGGAGCCGCCCGGACAAACAGCCATTCAAAGCCGTGGAGCGCCGCCCCGGCGACGGCGGTCTCGGGGTCATGATAATCCCAGTTCAGGTAAGGACTGTGCGCGGCGTACAGCCCCGCCAACCCTGCCAGAACGATCAGGCACAATGCCGCCAGCAGCCCGCGCAGGAGCTTTCTCCGGTTCGTTTTTCTCCGGGCGAACTGCAGGTTGATCGCTTCCAGTTTTTCGGACAGGATCTGGATTTCGTCCGGCTTTTCCGGGGTCATGGTTTCGCCCAGCAGAGCGCTGACGGGAGTTTCCAGCGCCTCCGACAGGGCGATGAGCAGGCCGGCGTCCGGCACCGACAAGCCCTGTTCCCATTTTGAGATCGTCTGACGCACCACGTTCAGCCTTGCGGCCAGTTCTTCCTGCGAAAGCCCCCTGGCTTTCCGCGCGGCCCTGATATTTTCATTCAGCATCGGGCATTCCTTCTTTCTTTGTTTGCCGGCTTTCCTTATTGTACGGAAAACGGCCCGTTGCGGCAAGCAACGCAAAGTAACGGCGTGTGAAAGCCTTGGTTGACCTTCGTTTCCTCCATGTGCTATCATAACGGAAAGCAGTTCGTCAAAGGAGGCAGCCCCATGCGCATTCCCGTTCTGGTGGAGCCGGATTACCGAAACTCCCTCTGGGCAAGGCAGACTCTGGAGGGGATCGCCCGGGAAGCCGCCCGAAAGAAGTACGAGCTGGTGCTGCTGGATGCGGCACAGGAAGAGAAAATCGACTGGGACGGGCTTTTTGGCGGCGAGCGGCGGCTGGCGGTGCTGATAGGCACCTCCATGAGCTGGGTTCCGGCGGCGCAGGCGCGGTTGGAGGCGCTGGGCATTGCCTGCGTACTCATCAGCGTGAATCCCTCGCAGGCGGCCCCGGCGGAAGGCGTGGTCTCCATGAACCACGCGGAAGCGACCCGGACGCTGCTGAAATACCTGCGGGACTGCGGCCGGGAAAAGACGGCGTTTTTCGCCCTGAACCCCAATTCGGCGGCGGATCTGACGAAGCAGGACGTTTTCGCCGCCTGGAGCCGCCGTTTTCCCGTGGCAGCGGAACCCAATGTATTCTGGAACCGCGGTTCTCTTGCAGCGTGCTGCGAAGCCTTCGCTTCTCATGTACGCCGGTTTGATTCCGTGATCTGCGCCAACGACATTGCGGCGGCGGCACTCCTGCATCAACTGAAAAAGGACGGCGTGACCGTCCCGAAGGAATTATATCTGTTGAGCTACGGCGACTCGTCGCTGGCCCGTGCCCTGCGCCCGGCCATCACCAGCGCGTCGCTGAACCACGACGAGCTGGGGCGGCGGGCGGTGAGCCTGTACGCCTTTCTGTCCCGGCAGGAGCCAACGGCCAGTGTGGCGGTGCAGGTACACTGCCGCGTCGCGGTTCGGGAGTCCACGGAGAACCAGCCTTTGCATTCTGCGGAGGAAGCCTTTTCCGAGCCGCTTCGGGAGGCAGTGGATTTTTACAGCGACCGGCATGCTCAGCGGCTGATGGCGCTGGAAACCCTGCTGGATCGCTGCGACGGCATCGACCGGCGGCTTTTTTTCGGGCTGCTTCGGGGCGAAAAGCCGGAAGCCCTGCAGCAGGAGCTTTTCTTATCCCCCTCGGCGCTGCGCCACCGGGAAAAGAACCTGATGCTCTGGGCAGGCTGCGCCGCCCGGGAAGACTGGCAGGCCTTCCGCGCCTTCTGCCGCGCCCTGCCGCTTTCGGACGAATAAGAGAGACGTTGGGGCCTTTGCGGCCCCAAACCCCGCAGTTAAGGGCTAAAGCCCTTAACAATCCCAACATTGACCGCGTAATACGCGGTCAAAAGTGGGTTCAGGGCACAGCCCTGACGAGGGGTTTGGGGGCGAGTAGCCCCCAACGTCTCTTGCATATTCAGGCTTCGTCGATCACGGCGGCGGCGACGCGCTCGGCGGGTACGACGATGGTGACGGCGCGGTCGGTTCTACGGCTGCGGAGGTTCACGATCTGATCCTCGCCGGTGGGGTTCCACAGGCTGACGGCCAGGCCGCCGTTGCAGCCTTCCCAGCCCTTGACCAGTACGTTCTCGCTGTCCGAGGTAAAGCCGTCGCTGTCCACGAAGCGGCCCCGGAGCAGGAAGGCCCCGTACTGCTCGTACAGAGCGGAGATCTCCTTGAGATAGGCGGCGTACCGGGGAATATCCCGCAGAGAGCCGCAGCAGCGGTAGATGGTCATGTCAAAGCGCAGACCATACAGGAAGCTGAACCCGGCCATGGCCTTGTAGCTTTCCTCGTCCTCGCCGCATTCCCGGTTGGTGGCCACCAATTCCGGGAACGTGTAGCGATACAGCTCCGGCATGAACAGGTCGTCGCGCACATCGGTGGCGTGCCGGGCCGTTTCCGGGGAACGCAGGCGCACCGGGGGCTGGGTGTTGGCGCTGTGGGAAATATCCATGGATTGACCGAAAATATCGGTATTGTGCTCCATCAGGATGATCTTGTCCTGTCCGAAGGTCTTGATATATTCCCGCAGGCCGGCATAATTGGCGGCCTTGCTTTCGTGGGAATGGCTGGGCTTGGCGTGGGTGTGGCCCTCGGCGTAGCAGAAGTAGGGATACCAGGAGCCAATGTCGTACAGCACGCCGTCCGCGCCCAACTCCAGGCAGGTTTTGGCGGCTTCCTTCATCTTTTCCTGCCACAGGGGCGAACCGGGGCAGGCCAGATACATGGGCATGGCCGGGTTGCCGATCTTGCGGTAGGTGCCCTCGCCGCAGTAGGTCTCGGCAAAGGGAATATCCTCGCCCCAGAGGGAGCGGATGGTGGCCTTGTCGCCGCCTTCCTTCTGATAGAAGTCGCTGTGATGGTCGATCAGGGCATAGCTGAGGAACATCAGCACCTTGCCGCCCTTTTGGTGAACGTATTCGATGCCTTCCCGCAGCAGTTTTTCACCGCCCATGCGCTCGTCTACCCGGAAGTCGGGCCAGAGCCGGGCAAAGCCGCCCGCTTCCCACCCCAGCAGATACAGGGTCTTGAGCCCGCAGGCTTCCAGCTCGTCATACATGGTGGGAATGTCGGCGTAGCTCCAGTTCAGCTCGCAGTGGTGCTGCTTGAAGATCAGCCGCAGCCAGCCGGTCATGTCCCGGCTCCACTCGGGATTGATGGGCGGCACGAAGCCGCCTTTTTCCTCCATGAAGGCCCGATACAGCTTCGCGCCCGCGTGCCAGTCGCCCAGATGGGGATAGCAGTCGATGGGGGCCATGGTGAAGCGCTCGCCCGCGTCGATCATGGAATAGCGGATAAAGCCGAAGCGAAGCACGTTCAGCTTGGCGTCCCGCTCGATGTGCAGCCCCACGGTCTGGTGGGTGGTGTCCTCGCTGGAGCAGTACAGGCCCTCGCCGCCAGTGTACCAGTCGTACCACTGCATGGAGGCCACATCCGAGGGATACAGCGCATCCATGTCGGTATGGTACTGGTCGTGGCGTTCGTATTTGCGGAACCCGGCAAAGGTGCTCAGGTCGGCGTAGGCGGGACGGCGCACCCGCCGTCCCAGCCCATTGGGCCACGCGATGAAATCATTGTCCGGCTCTCCCGCCAGCGTCCGGGCCCCGGAGACCGGGGTCAGCTGCAGCTCCATCAGCGTCACGTCCGGGTCCCGGTTTTCCAGATCGGCCCAAACCTGCAGGCCCCGGTCGTTCATCCGGAAATGGAGCTTCAGGGCGGCGTCGATCCGCCGGTCCTCGTCGCCGGTAAGTCCGTCGTAGCAAAGAGTCAGCTGATTTTCCCCGGTCTGGACGGAGAAGCGCTGCTCCTCGGCCCATACGGGAACCTCTACCCGTTCCGTGTTCTTTACCGCATAGATCAATTTCCACACCGCGCCGGGCGTATGGATGTACTCATGCCCGGTCTGGCGGTGATAGCAGCTGATAGAACGTCCCCGGCTGTCCAGCCGGTAGATCATGGTCTTTCCATGCAGCTCATACATGGCTGTTTTTCCTCCTGCCTTACGGCTTGAGCATGGTCTTGTGGATGACCGCCACGCCGATGCCCTTGTTCACCACGCGGTACTTGCCGAAGGTGGCGGGCACCACGACGATGTCCAGCATGTTCAGGTCGAAGTAACGGCTGGGATCCTCCACGGATTCCACGCGCACCTTTTCGCCGTCCACCAGCGCCAGCACGTGGAAATCGTCTTTGGTGTCGTCCTCCATGGAGGTGGTGAACACCAGATTACGCAGGGAGAAGTACAGCAGGTCATGCTCGCCCACGACCTTCTCGCACCAGTCCTCGCCCTGACGGACGATGCCGCCGTGGTTGACCAGATTATCCCGCACAAATTCAGCGGTACGCTCGGGGTGGATCACGTCGCGGCCCATCTTCAGGTGGATGGGGCGGGGCAGACCGGTCTGGGGGTCGATGCGCTGATAGTCGTACAGCTTGTAGGTGTAGGAACCCACGGTCAGGCTGCCGATCTCCAGAATGACCTGATTGCGGCCGGAGGCGTGCACCGTGCCGGCGGGGATCATCACCTGCGTGCCGGGTACGGAGGGCACGGCGTTGATGTACTGCGTATAATCGATCAGTTCGTGAGTCTCCTGCGCCTTTTCGGCGGCGGCGAAGAACTTCTCGCAGGAATCCTCGTTTTGGAAGCCCAGATAGGTCTTGGCGTCCTGCGCGGTGACGCAGACGTAGTAGCTCTCGTCCTGACGGCCCAGCTCGGAGTGGTTCTTCATCACATATTCCGCGTCGGGGTGGCACTGGATGGACATGTTGCCGTTGGCGTGATAGGTATCGTCATAGTTGAAGCGGATGGGGAAGTAGCCGCCGAACGCGTCGTAGGCCCGCTTGCCCAGCAGCTTTTCGCCCATGGCCTGCACGAAGGTGTAGAAGGGCACTTCAAACTCGTTGCCGTCGAAGGTCGCCGCCAGAGAGACTTCCATGGGGATCATATCGAACACCCACGCGCAGTTCTTCATTTCCTTGGGCAGCTTGCGCAGCTTGTGGACGTAGAAGCCGCCCCACACGCCTTCCAGATACACCGGACGGCAGCGCATGGGCGAACGGTTCAGCTCGTCGAACAGATCCAGCAGCGCGTCGTAGGGCAGCCACTGCATCTTCTGAGGATCATCGGCGAAAACGTAGCCGTCCAGCGCCTTTTCCCGGATCAGCTCCCAGCGCAGATCCAGCGCGGTCTCAAAGTCCACATAGTAATTCCGGCGCATCAGCTGGCTGAAAGGACGGGAATGGGTGGAGCCGTAGTTGATGGCCAGGCCGGTCTTGTAGTTGATGGCGGTCTGCCGGGGGGACAGATCCATCCAGATCTTTAGATCGTAGCTGTCCCGCAGGGCCTTGCACAGCGCGCCCATGCCATAGACCACGACGGGGCCTTCGGCCTTGTCCAGGTTTTCCTTCAGCGCCTGCACCTTTTCGGCGTTCTGCAGGCCTTCATAGCCCTCCAGGAAGCGGCGGCCGTAAAGCAGCACGGGGTCGCGGTCGCGGTCAGTGGGCAGGTAGGGGGCCAGCTTCTCGTCCAGCTCCTTTTCGTCCATGGCCAGCGTGGTCGCGTCGATCAGTACGGCGTTTTCCACAAACTCTTCCAGCTGACGGGCCAGCGCGCCGATCTCCGCGCCCGCGTAGCAGTCGATGCCCACGCGGGTCTTACCGGCCTTGATCTGCCGGGCGATCTCCTTCGCCACGGACTGAGGGCCTTTTACCAGACCGTTTTTTACGGATTCAGGAGCATGAATGGGATTGACCGCATCGGGATCCACATAGGGATAGGGATGGAACATAAAACTCATGGTTTTTTCCTCCTGACATAATGAAAATAGGAAAAGGATCAAAGGGAAATTTTGGGCAGCACCTGCGTACATTCTTCCCGGGTGTGCAGGGCGTAATAGGCCGCGCCCCGCAGGGCCGCGTCGTCCAGATGGTGAGACACTTCCCACGGGAAGGGCAGTTCCAGATGCAAAAGGTCGGCGGAGCGGGCGATCTGTCCGCCCAGCGCCAGCTTGCCGGGATGGAAGCGCCGGTCGATGATCCCCATCAGCTCCGACAGGGCTTCGCCCGCCAGCCGGAATGCCCGGACGGCCTGTTCGTCCCCCTGACGGGCCCGGCCCGCGATGTCCTTGACGGAAAGGGCCTGACCGTAGGCGGCCTGAATGGCCCGGGTGGAGACATAGTCCTCGGCGATGCCCTCCCGGAAGGGAGCGCACCACAGGGACAGCGCCGGGGTCTGGGTCTGGTCGATAAGAACTTTGCCGTCCTTCATCATCGAAAAGCCCAGCCCCGTGCCCAGCATGACGCAGCAGGGATCCTCAGCCCCCCGCAGCGTTCCGTCGGAAAACTCGCCCAGAATGTAGGAAGTGGAATCATGCAGGAAGCGGACAGGCAGACCCGCCCGTTCAAAGGGCGGCAGGATGGAGCAGCCGTATAATGCCTGAAATTTATGCTTCATCCGGAATACGCCGTCGGTGTAGTCAAAGGGGCCGGGGAAACAGGCGCAGGCCCCTGCCAGCGGCGCGGTCTCCTGCGCCCGGCGGATCACTTCCCCAAAAGCCTCGTAGACCTTCTCCGGCGATTCGTCCGCCCGGGCGGGCGCTTCGCCCACGCTGCCGGGAAGCAGCGCGCCCTGTTCGTCGGCAACGCCATATTTCAGGAAGCTGCCGCCCACGTC
>CAKUCE010000065.1 GCA_934643535.1 uncultured Clostridia bacterium
GGCTCGCCCGCATTTCCCTTGATCTTGTTGCTGATACGCCGCTTCTTGCTGATGTCGCGGGCATACCACTCATTGAATAGGTTGCGGATCGGCGCTAACTCATTCTCACCTTCGGCGGTGTCGATGTTATCGGATACCGCCACCAAGCGAATGTCATGCTCCGGGAAAAATTCCTCGGTCAGCCTGCCGACCTCGATGTAGTTACGGCCCAGGCGGGAAAGGTCTTTGACAAATACTGCGGCGGCCCGTCCCTGCTCAAGTTGCTGGATCATCTCCACAAAACCAGGGCGGTCCATCGTGACGCCGGAAATGCCATCGTCCAGGAAATGGATTAGGTTGGTGTAGCCTTTCTCTTTCGCCACTTTGGTCAGCAGCTTTTTTTGATTTCCAATGCTGTAACTCTCACCCTCCAAATTGTCGTCACGGGATTTTTTGTTATTCGACTGTCTCATAAGTCCTCCTTTCTGGACAGCCGAACAGCGCATATCTTATATTCCCGATACAATTATACCGCTGTCATCTGCCCGTGCCAGCCGAGTATGGAAAGTTTACATTTTCTCATTTTCGGCCTTCATCAATCGAAGAAGGACACTTCCCAGGGTATCCGGGCTATCCTCTTTGAAAACAGACTCTACAACAAACGACCTATTGCCAAAGCGATAGGTCGTTTCTTCTTTCAAAGGGTTGTCCTGCGGTTTTTTACCGCTTGAAACAGAATTATGATCTTGCATAATAATCCCCTTTCATTTGCGTGTAGTAAAAAATGAAAGAGGCAAAAAACGGATGGCTGCTGGCCGCAGCTCCACGGGAATTTCACCCCGGCCCATGCTGATGGGTGCGGCGCACAATGCTTTGTGGGCGTTCAATGCGCGAGTCTCATTATCCTGCCTGCGCATCCTCGCCCACAGGCTGCCACACCTGTTTTACGGCTCGGTTTTGTCGCTCACCTGTTTGGTAGGGGTCCCGTCCTGCGGACTTGCAACAGGGTCGTGGCGCATCGGCCGCCCGGCTCCACACAGACAGATCGTATCCGTCTGCCTTATGCTGCGCTGGAGGCCTCCCGCCGGGCTTTCTTTGTCAAGGAGCGATACAGGGCACCACATGGAAAGGGGGAAACACGCAGCGCCCGGTCCTGAATCAGCTCAGGTCAAATTTCAGGATGGAGATAATCAGCTTCGTTTCCAGCCGCCTGCGCATATCTTCATCCACCAAGGAGTGAGGAAAGCCGTTTTTGTCATAGCTTGTCCTCATGGACAGCGCAGCAATGTAGCCAGAATAGTGCTGGATCACCCGGTTTACCGCTTCGGGATTGCCTCCGACAGCGGCAGCGATCACCGGATAAGGTATCAGTGACGCCCGCATATTCGCAGATTTAGTCATCCGCTTCACCTCCCATCAGCTCCTTCAGCAGCCGATAGGCTTTTTGCCTGCGGGTGTTGACCGTCCGGCGGGCCATGTTCATGTACTCGGCAATCTCGCGATCTACCATGTTCAGGAACCAGTGCATCATAAAGATGTCCCGGTCCTCCTGGGGCAGCGCCAGAAGCGCCTCGGCCAGCCGGCATCCTCAATCAGAATCACGGCCCCTCCCACAGGGAAGGTCGTGTATTCCCACGAGTAGCGGTCATAAACCGCAAGCTGGGCCATTGCATCCTCCGGCAGCTCGCTGAGTGAGACCTCACGCCGGCTCCGTTTCCGAAGCTGCGTGTAAGCGTTCATTGCTTCATTCTTGATGGATCTCTTGCAGTAGCTGTCAAAGGCGTGCTGCTTATGCTCGTAGTGGCGGTCAGGTTTCAAGTTCTCACCTCCCTTCGTGCCGGGAGGCAGTTCTTTTCTTCCCCTTTCGCCCACTACTGTTATGGCAATGCCGCTGTTTGGCTGGTTTTCCGCATTTATATTAAAAAATTTTTTGCCGCTCATAATCGGTTCCTTTCGTTTCGTTCAGGTTGACAGGCCGGAACGAAACGGGGCGGAGAGCGGCAGCTCGCACCCATGCGCAGGTGGTCAAAGGGACGGGCCTTGCGGGATGTGAGTCGTAGTATATAAAAAGCGAGCCATAACTCACTTCGATGTAGAGGTGATGTGTAGTGAACAATCCGCTGGATCTATTTGCATGAAAGGTGCGTTCAGAACGGAAGCGGCAGCATCTGACGCAGAGGCAGTTAGCTGAACGCCTCGGTATGAACCCCCGCACAATCATAGATTTGGAAACTGGCAAGAGTAATCCGAAATTTGAAACGGTGGTCCTTGTCGCCAAAGAATTGAATATCAGCGTGGACGCCGCCATCTTCCCGAAAATGGTAAATCAGACCGTTTCGAAAACAGTCGCGGACTTCTTTGCCGGGAAAAGCGAAGCAGAAATCGAAAAATATATCGCGCTCTGCAAACAGGCGGAAGCCTTCCAGAAAGACGAGTAACGCGGTCGGGTTCGATATGCCCGACCGCGTTACTGTTTTACCCGTTTACCATGCGGGCAGATCATTCTTTTTTTGCTTTGTAGGCATCGCGCAGACACCTGAAGGACTCCTGGCTGATGACGTGCTCCATCCGGCAGGCGTCCCGTTCTGCTGTTTTCGGGGCTACGCCGGCCTCGGTGAGCAGATTCGTGAAAAAGCGGTGCTTCTCATAGGTCTGCTCGGCTACCTCCCACCCCAAGTCAGTCAGATGAAGAAAGAAATCATCATCCATTGTAAGGAACCCGCCCTCCTTCAAAGTGGTCACGGCACGGCTCACGCTTGGCTTTGACACCTCCATGTGCCGGGCAACATCCACGGAGCGCACCATACCCTTTTGTTTTTGGAGAACAAGGATAGCCTCCAGATAGTCCTCTCTGGACGCATGAAGGGTTGCTTTATCCATTTCCGCACCTGATCCTCGTAACCTTTGGTTACTGCGGTGTCAATCGTGCCACATCAAAGAAGCAGGGTGCACTGTCAAATTCGTATCCAGCAATTTTTTCGCTGTTGTAAACAATGACATCCTTGTAGTAGTTCAGAGGAATATCGATCACATTGCCGATGTCGTAGTTGTAAAGGTAGGTAAAGAGTTCTGTCAGCCGCTCCTCATCATCAGTCACAGTCGTTTCCGCAATGGCGTCCAAAAATTCCTGCGAGTCAGACAAGCCCATCAGCGCCGGAGTCTGCGGCGTCATGCTGGACATGGGGTTGAACCAGCAGTTTGGATTTGCAAAGGCATAGTTTCCCGGCCAAAGGGTCAAATCAAATTCTCCCGCCATATAGCCGTTCATCCAATCCATCTTTTCCATTCCATTGATGCTTACCTCAATGCCAACCTTGGATAACTGGTCTTTGATTACAGTTGCAACAGAGTGATCGAAACTGCCATAGGCGGAATCCAGTGTCAATACCAAACTCAGGGACTGCCCATCCTTCTCACGGATGCCGGTGGAGTCATTCATAACCCAGCCGGCTTCATCCAGAAGCAAATTCGACTGTTCCTGGTCATAGGAATAAGTCTGTTCCAAAACTATATCCATATAGGGAGAGTCCTCGGTGAAGGGTAATTCTGCAGCTTTCTCATAGCCGTAAGTAAGGTTTTCCGAGAGTGATTCCTTATCAATGGCATAGGCGATGGCCTGCCGCACCTTAAGGTCTGTGAGTAACGGTCGGCTAGCGTTGACCACCAAATCTCGGACGCGGGTATCGGATTCTGATATCTGACCCGCCATGCCGTCCATTGCTGTGACCTGCACATATTCGTCATAGGACAAAAGGGCGCTACCAAAGATCATGTCAATCTCCCCATTTTGTAGCGCCTGGATGCGAGAGGTGGACTCCGGGATGTATTTCACAATGATCTCATCGTAATACGGAGCATCTCCCCAGTAGTCCTCATTGCGTACAAAACGGGTGTACTGACCCGATTCCCGATGGTCAAACGCATAGGGGCCAGTGCCGGAAATGCCGGAAAAGTTCATATAATCACCTTCGATAAAGACTGTGGGTGACACTATAATCATTACATCCGGCCAGCAGAAATCTGCCAGATAAGCGTAGTACGGTGCGGGATAGTGGATGATCAGGGTCGTTTCGTCCACCACCTCTATGCTCTGAATTGCGGTAATCGCCTTGAGGGCCATGAAGCCGGGGTTGTTCTGCTTATATTCCAAATTGGCTTTAACAGCCTCGGCATCACAGGCGGTTCCATCATGAAATTTGACTCCAGCTCGGAGTTGGAAGGTTAACGTTTTCCCGTCATCACTGAATTCCCAGGACTCCGCTAAGCCTGGGACAAATTCGCCGTTCTCATACTTCACCAGAGTATCATATACCAGTTTAATGGTGGGCATGTTGTCCGTCCCCATGTAAATGGAGGCCAACACATCCGATTCACCGGACGCAGCCAGGGTTAGGGCCTTTGTTTCTGCTTCGTCCCCGCTGACCGTCTCCGTGCCTTCTTTTGATCCGCAAGCGGATAGTAGTAGCAATGCGCAAAGGCACACAGCCAGTGCGGCGGTCCAGATCTTTTTGTTCATTTAAGATCCCCTTTCTTGTTTAATCGTAGTTTTATTCAGAAAGCGGTTTGACCCGCCTTCTTCCGTGTTGTATGATCTTCCCCTTTTCCATAACGAGAATATGGTCAGAAATTCGATAAGCTGCTTGCCGGTCATGGGTAATCAGGAGATAAGAACACCCATAATGAGTGTGATAATTCTCCAGCAGTGTTAGTACCGCATCTGCTGACACCACATCAAGTCCGCTGGTCACTTCGTCAAGAACCAGAAAATCCGGTTTGATGGATAACGCCCGTAGCAGGGAAAGCCTGCGCTGCTCACCTCCAGAGAGCTGTTTAACAGGGACCTCCAGCAGATGCTGATCCATCCGAGTCAGTTCCATCAGTTCCAGAATCGTTTTTTTCCGCTGCGCGGAGTTGAGCGTTGTTAGATTTCTCAGCGTTTCCTCCATATTACGGTATACAGAATATGCGGGATCCATGGTCCCAGCCGCATCCTGAAAGACTGCTTGAATATGATGGCGGGCCTTGCGCCAGCGCCGAAAGTTCCACCTCGCAATATTCTCGCCATCCAATGTAATTTCACCCAAGGTCGGAGGTTCAATTCCAATTAACAGCCGGGCCAGCGTACTTTTGCCCGACCCACTCTCGCCAGTTACAGCGAGATTTGTTCCTCGATCCCAGGTAAAGGATACTTGATCCAACGCATGGAACGGGTTACCTTTGGCATCAAGGTAGCGTTTAGAAACCTTGGCTACTATGACACGCTCCATTCCCAATCGCCTCCCTTCTGTACCGAGGTATAACGCACAAAATCTGTTGTCCATTCGGTGCGCGGATACCGAAAAAGAGAGTCCGCCTCTGCACGCTCAATAATCACACCATTTTGCATGACCATAATCTCCCCACATAAGGAATGCAGCGCGGCCGCATCATGGGAAATAAATAATATCCCAGTTTCCTTCGTATGTTTCTGGAACATTCTCAGCAGAATATCACGGTTTGCTTCATCCAAGGCCGAGGTTGGCTCATCAGCCAAGATATAAGAGGGGTTTAATGCCAGCAGAATGGAAAATGCGATCCGTTGAAGCATCCCGCCTGACAGTTCTGGCGGATATGCATTTAAGATGCGTTCTTTATCAGGGAGATTGACCTTTTCTAAATTCTCTACAGCAATCACTTTGGCCTCATGGCGTGATACACCCAACCTGGCAGTGATCGTTTCCATAAGCTGTGTACCCATCTTCATATTGCGGTTAAATGCTGTCATAGGATTCTGCGGTACAAAGCCCAGGGTCGTGCCACAAAGAGCCCGCCTGCAGGAAGGACTGAGCATCGACAGATCTTCCCCATCTAATAGAAGTTCACCGCCGGTTATGGTGCAGGTATCATCCAGTACCCCCATTACCGATTTCAGCAGTGTTGTCTTGCCGGAACCGCTGGCTCCGGTAAGGCCTAAACACTGCCCCTGCTCCAAGGTAAAAGAAATATTGCGCAGTAGGGGAATTTGCTGTTTTCCGCAAACCGACAGGTTTTTGATCTCAAGCATGATCGGTGTTCTCCTTTTGAAACAGCCTGCCAAGCATATTGAAAGAAACTGTGCTCAAGAAAATAAACAGGCTGGGGTAAAACAGCAAGGACGGTTTGACGCCCATCAGTTTACGGGCAGAGGCCAGCATGCTGCCCCAATCGATTACCTCGTCTCCTAATGTAAAACCGATAAAGGAAAAGGCGGATATCCCAACAATCATCTCTGCGCAGGACAAACAGAGAAAATGGACAATCTCCCCTGCGATATTCGGGAGAACATGAGCAAACAGGATTCCATTTTTCGTTGCACCGGAGGAAACCATACACATAATGTAGGCTTTTCCCATTTCAATCTCCGTCAGAGTTTTGACCAGCTTGACCATGCGCAGGATCAGCGAGGCGGTCAGCGCCACCATCATCGTCGGAATGGAATTGCCCCATATTCCGTTAAAAATGACAAGATAGGCAATTGGCGGAATTGCCGTAGCCGCATTGATTGCACTATCCACTACGACCCGCTTGCCAGAGCCAGCGTGTCCAAGGAGCAGTCCAGCCGCAGTACCTGCCACCGCAACGATGGCGGCGCTGCATAGCGCCATCCCAAGCGTGACATATCCGCCCATCAATATCCTGGAGAAAATGCAGCGCCCGAGTTCGTCTGTTCCAAAGGGGTAACTCATACATGGAGAAAGCAGTTTGGCTTCCAGGGTGAGTGCTTTTGGATCATTGGGAGCCAGAAGGAACCCCGTAGAACAAAAAATGAGAAAGGCAATAGACAGTACAGCGTAAATTGGCAACTTTCGTTTTTTCTGCATGTCACACCTCCTTTGCGGCACCACCGGGTAATACACGCTGTAAAATATCCGAAAGCGTATTAAACAGAACGATGGAAAATGCCAGATACACGATAGCGGCGTGGATCATCGGCGCATCGCGGTTCAGTACGCTTTCAATCACCAAATATCCTAAGCCCGGCAGGGAGAAGATGCGCTCCACGATGATGGAACCGGCCAAACTCAACGCCATAACCTGCATGAAGCTGGGTACAACTTCAGAAACGGCTTGCGGGAATGCGTGAAAAATCAGTATGCGCCGTTCGCTCAGCCCGCGGCACCGGCAATAAAACGCACTCTCCTCCTGCATCCCTCGTTCTAATCCTTTTGCCAGCATCTGGCTGAAAAAAGCAATCCCATTAAGCGAAATGCAAAGCGCCGCCGGAAGATATCGCTTGAGCCCTACATTTCCTGATATGGATATCCATCCCAGTTTGAGTGCAAACAGATCCAAGAACCAGCTCGCAACAAAAAAGGTGGGTATGGTAAAAATAATAAAGCAAATAATCTCCATGAAACGGCCGCTGAGCCGTTTCCGTTTCCAATAGAGCGGACAGGCTACCAGTACACTTCCAATCGCCTCAATGATCATTGCGAGCAGTACGGCGGTAAGTGTAAATAAAAAAGCCTGTGTCACTTCGGAATAGACATTCCGGCCATTGACAATTGATGTGCCGAAATCCAAATGCACCGCGTCTTTCAGCCATCTGATATACTGCATCGGAAGCGGGTCGTTGAGCCCCATTTCCTCCCGCAGTTGTGCGATGTATTCCGGCGTGGCGTTCATCAGACGCTGCGCCTGGGCAACAGCCGGGTCGATAGGAGATATTTTCATAAGAACGAAAGAGATGACCGTCACGATAAACAGCGTCAACATACATTCGCAAAGTTTGCGTAAGATGAAATTTCGTGTTCCAGTCTGCGATAAAGCAGATTTCTTTTGCCCCAAGGCTTTCTGAGCCTCCTCTCGCTATGATTTGACCGTCCAGTTCAAACTCTCATTCTGCAAAGAATATAGAGTGTGGTAAAGCCCCTCATGGCTCATCAGCTCGTCATGGGTGCCCTTTTCCTCCAACTGTCCTTCTTTTAGCACGACGATTTGATCACACTCCACGATGGAACGCAGCTTGTGCGCTATAATCAGGACTGTCTTGTTCTGAATGAGAGTTCCGATGGCCTGTTGGATCTTTGTCTCATTCTCCGGGTCAATGGAAGCTGTACTTTCATCCAACAGGATTATGGGAGCATCTTTCAAAAACGCCCGTGCGATGGATAGCCGCTGGCGTTCACCGCCAGAAAGCGTCTTGCCGTTTTCTCCGATTACAGTGTTATACCCTTGCGGTAAGCGTCGGATGAATTCGTCGCACTGCGCCAGTTTCGCCGCTGCTATAATCTCCTCTTGGGTGGCGTTTTCTTTTCCAATTTTGATATTGTTGTAGATGGTATCGTTAAACAACACTACATCCTGGAACACGATGGAAACATTCCGAAGAAGCGTTTCCGGGTCGATCTCATTGACATTGACCCCGCCGATTCTGACGCTACCCCGCTCCACATCCCAAAAACGGGCCGCCAATTTGCACAGGGTGCTTTTCCCGCAGCCGGAAGGCCCCACCAGAGCCGTAATCTCCCCCTGTCTTGCAGTAAAGGACACATCGTGTATTACATCATCCTCGTTGTAGCCAAAACTCACATGGTCGAAGGTGATGTCAAACTGTTCCAGAGGATAATCGGCCGTGCCGGTCTGCTCCGGGTAGTGCAGAATCGTTCCGATTCGCCCGGCGCTGACCAGAGAAAAGATCAGTTCTCCCATCATCTCACACGCCTTGGAAAAGGGCTCGTAGATCCTCACTGCCACAAACAAGAATAAAATGAATAAAAAGGTACTGATCTCTCCGGCGATCAGCAGGCCTGATCCAATGATGATCACCGCGCCCAGCCCCAGCCGCATCACATTGTACGAGGTGGAGATGGAAAAGCCTGCGAGGAACTCATACAGCACCAGACCGGGGATAACTTTCTTGATTTTTGCGGTCAATCCCTTTTGGTAGAGGCCCATTTTCTCTGAAGTCCGCAGGACCTTGATATTCTCCAAGTATTCTTGCAGACCATCACTAATATTGAGCTTTTTTTGCTTGTTTTTCTTATTGGTCCCCTCCGAAATCCCCCGACACAACGCCATCACCAGAGCAACCACCGGAAGGCAGAGTCCAAGGCTCAAACCCAGGCGCCAGTCACAAAGAAGTAGAAGCAGAATGGAGATTAGTCCGGAGAGAGCTCCTCCGATAAATTCTGTTACTCCGTTGGTCAAGGCCCCTTCCACAGCGGAAACATCGTCCATGATAGCCGTGGTTAAGTCACTCAGATCTCGCCGTCCTAGATAGGACAAGGGGAGCTTGCGGATCTTGTCGGCCAAATTCATCCTCAGTTTCCTGTTTTCCTGCCCGGAAGTCAGGTACTTGTTCCGATATGTCATACGATAGGTTAAAAAAATCAGGAGTAACAAAATGAGAGCAGTTCCCCAATACCCCCAAAGCGGGATGCTCCCTTGTACTGTACCAAAGTAGCGTTCCAGCATTTCATCTGCGACCATGGCCAGCAGTATGACCGGGAGTAGGCAGGCAAGATTATAAAGGCACATACAAAGACCGGCTTTTACGAGCCGACGGTTCCCCTCATCGCTGAGATGATAGATTTTTTTAAGCATACTGTTTCCCTCCAATCTTCCAGGAGATACTACTCTGATACTCGTGGAACATCCTGGCATAGACACCGCCCCTGTTCATGAGTTCCGGGTGCGTTCCACTCTCTACAATTTTCCCGTGTTCCAGCACGCAAATCTGATCCGCATGGAGGATAGTAGACAAGCGATGGGCAATCATTAAAACGGTCTTCCCGCGCAGCAACTCATCCAGCGCCTTTTGGATCAGATACTCGTTCTCTGCATCCGCAAAGGCGGTGGCTTCGTCTAATAAAATCACGGGAGCATCCTTGAGGATGGCCCGCGCCAGGGCGATTCGTTGCATCTCGCCACCGGAGAGATAGATGCCCTTCGTCCCAATCACAGTATCAACACCGTCAGGAAGTTTTTCCAAAATATCATCGCACTGGGCCAGGTGGAGGGCACGCAGAATTTCTTCTCTTGTGGCATCGGGGCAGAAGGTCGCCACATTTTCCAAGATGGACATTTTGAACAGGCTGGTATCCTGAAAAACGATGCTGACCCGTTTCATCCACTCCCCGTAGTCCATATCGCAGACATCCACACCGCCAATATTGACGGTTCCTTCCTGAACGTCCCAAAATCGTGCGATCAAATTAGCAATCGTACTCTTGCCGCCGCCGGACTCGCCTACCAAAGCGGTAACAGTTCCCTGCCTGACGGTAAGGGAAACATCATCCAGGGCTTTCTCTGCGTTTTCATCATAGGCAAAGGAGACATGCTCCAGTTGAATGTCATAGCTTTGTGGCTGTCGGGGCGACTCCGTTTTAGGCAGGGGATGCTCTGCCAAAATCTTGTCGATGGCTTCCAGCGATGCTTTCCCTATCATCAAATTTGAAGAACTTTTCATAATACGGGATAAGATCGTAACCACAGAGGGAATCAGCACAGCGAAAAAAATAAAACTTAAAATAACTTTCTCCACGCTTTGACTGGCATTGAACAGGATGATGCCGCCGGGCAGCAGGAAAAAGAAGATGCCGTTGATGATGGCGTTATAGGCGCTATCTGTATTCTCCATAGAGAGCGCATACTTCGTCATATAGTCGCTATATTCCTGTACTGCGGTTTTGTAGCGGCGGAAGGAATTTGCGGTCTGTCCAAATACCTTTACTACGGAGATTCCCCGGACATATTCCGTAGCTGCATTGTTGATATCCTCCGCTGATTTCTGGTATTGCCTGGCAAAGCCCTCGCTTTCATCTTTAAGCATCCAAGCCAAAATCATAAAGCCAAGGAAAATAGGTATCAGGCAGGTCAGAGAGAGTCGCCAATCATATAGGAACATGAATATCAAAAACGCAAAGGGCATTGCGGCGGATTGAACAAAGTCCGGCATTTGGTGCGCAATGATCGTTTCCAGATTGTCCGTATTCTTCTCAATAATTTTTCTCTGCTTGCCGCTGGGATTGTTGGAGTGATAGCCCAAGGGGAGGTTTCCAATATGCCGAATCAACTGAATGCGCAGTCTTGCAACCGTATTGAAGGCCGTAATGTGGGAAAAAAGTAGCGCCATCCCGTAAAGGCCAAAAGCCGCAGAGATCAGAAACACAGCCCTCCACCCCAGTTCAATCAGATATGCCTGATCCAATGAGGCAAAGTTCCCGTGAGATGTAACGATCTCTTTTGCCACATTGTAAACACAGGTGTAGGCGCTTAAATTGACCACGGCAGAAATAGCCGCCAGTACAAAAGAAATTGCCATTGTGATCTTGAATATGCCCATGTACTGAAACAACCGCGATATAACACCCTTTTCTTTCATATGAACCTTCCTCCTTCGGTTAGCGTTCGCTAACGACTGACTTCAAAAAAACAGCCCTCAATTGAAACGACGTTTCAACGCATATTCTAATCTGTTACATCCAAAATGTCAACCCCTTCATTTTGCCTTGACATATAGCGGGAGTTATCCTTAAAATGAATGCATAGATGTTCTTACACGAGGAGGGATTATCATGCCAAAGCGCATCAGCGGCGTTTCTGCTCGGCTGTTGGAATGTGCAAAATCAGAGTTTCTTGAAAAAGGTTTTCAGGACGCATCCATCCGGGAGATTGCGAAAAAGGCCGATACCAGTTCCAGGGCAGTCTATACGCGATTTCCCAATAAAGAGGGACTATTTGATGCCATCGTTGGTCCCGCTACGGAGAAATTGATCGCACTCTACCGTGATTATGGAGACACATATTGGGCGGAGTACCAAACCACCCTTGAAGTACCTTCCTTTTCTTCTGACCCTACTGAGATCTATTCTAAAATGATGGATCATATTTTTGACCATGCCGACGAGTTCCGCTTGGCTATACGGTGCTTGGAAGGAACAAGGTATAAGGCGATGGTGGAGACCCTTACCGAAATAAACTGCAGGCATTTAAGCAAGTTTTTTGCCATGCGCGGTGCAGAAAATCAGGAGATCACATTAAAGATTCTACATTTACTGACGCACACTTTTTACTCCGGAATATTTGAACCGCTGCAGCACGGCATGAACCGTGAGGAAGCACAATTCTATGTGAAGAAGTTGTGTGATTTTTTTGTAAGTGGAGTACAGGGAGCACATCTTTCGTAGTGGTAATCATTCATCAAATTATTTTTTACTGGACGGTGCGACAAAAAATCGACACCGTCCTTTTTGCTTATAAGCCAAAATCTCCGTTTCAAATTGTAGTATTGATAGAGGGAAAAACGAGGGAAGGGTTACGATAGCAAGCACAGCAAGCGAGTACCCGCTTGCGGATTTTGCGCTGTTCAGGTCCCTTGCCCGAACAGTCAAAAT